>JBAXUO010000099.1:0-6237 GCA_037129625.1 Chlamydiota bacterium | reverse complement strand
CCCAACGAAAGTCCTTTTATCCAATAGTGGAATTCTCGATCTTTTAAAAAAAGCTTCTACCTACGGGATCGAAACAGGGCCTATCACCTTTTCCTATGAAAAAATGGTCCAAAAGAAAAACCAAATCGTTGCCTCTCTTGCCAAAAATCTTGAGGGTCTACTCCAATCGAATCAAATTACAATCTACCGAGGATCCGCAACTTTTATTTCTCCCAAAATCGTCCAGATTTCCGATCACGGACCCGTTGAAGGGGAAAAAATCATCATAGCTACAGGATCTATTCCCGCCTCTCTTTCCTTTTGTCCAGTAGATGGAGAAAAAATCTTGGATTCTACCTCTATTTTACAAATCACTACGCTTCCTAAAACACTTGCTATCATCGGAGGTGGTTACATAGGCTGTGAATTCGCTTCTCTTTTTTCTTCTTTAGGAGTCAAAGTCACTATCATTGAATCTCTTGACTCTCTCGTAGCGGCGCATGAGCCTCTTATTTCTCAAGAATTAAAAAAAGCTTTTATAAAAAAAGGGATCGAGGTTCGGACTACCACCAAAGTTATATCTGTAGAAAAAAAAGACCAAGTGCATCTCACCTTATCTTCCAATGAAATCCTCACTACAGAAAAAGTATTAGTAGCTATCGGAAGAAAAATCGATACACACGATCTTGAACTTCATAAAGCAAATATCCTTCTTACAGAACAGGGAGCCATCCAAACCAATGAATATATGGAAACCTCTACACCCGGGATTTACGCAATTGGTGACGTGGTTGGAAAATGGATGCTCGCCCATGTAGCTTCACACCAAGGAAGCATTGCGGTTTCCCATGCTTGTGGGAACTCAAAGAAGATGGATTATAACGCTATCCCTTCCGTTATCTTCACAGACCCGGAAATTGCATCCGTAGGAATGACCCTATCCCAAGCCAAAGAAAATTCTCTTCAAGCCGTTTCTCATTTATTTCCCTTCAAAGCTCTCGGAAAAGCCATCGCTTCTTCTGAGACTGAAGGGTTTGTTCTTTTAATTTCCGAGGAAAAAACACAAAAAGTCCTCGGAGCCCATATGATAGGCAAAAACGCCTCTACTTTAATTGGAGAGATGACTCTTGCTATTCAGCATAATTTATCCATCGAAGACATCTGTGACACTATTCATCCTCACCCAACTCTTTCCGAAGCCTGGTTAGAAGTCGCCTTCCTTGCCTATGGAACCCCTTTACATTTGCCACCCATCAAGAAAAAATGACAGAAAAAAGATTACCCCTTTGGCTTCATAAAAAAATCCCAAACAAGAGTTTTTTTGTAGAAAAAGTTCTTTCTTGTCATGGTGTAAACACTGTTTGTGAGGCAGCCAAATGTCCCAATCGTTTAGAATGTTTTTCTCAAAAAACGGCCACATTTTTAGCTTTGGGACCCTTTTGTACAAGAGCCTGCCAATTTTGTTCTATCCCTTTTTCCAAAAGCCCTTCTTTACCAGACCCTCAAGAGCCTCTACAAATTGCCCTATCAATAAAAGATCTTGGCTTACAACATGCCGTGATTACTATGGTCACTCGAGATGATCTTCCTGATCAAGGAGCTCAACATATTAAAAAAATACTCCAAGAAATATCCAAACAAATGCCACTGACTACAAAAGAAGTTCTTCTTTCCGACTTTTCCGGACAATTTTTTTTGTTAGATACCATACTGGAAGAAAAACCCGAAGTGGTGAATCACAATATTGAAACAACACGCGCTCTCACTCCCAAAATTCGATCAAAAGCTTTATATGAAAGATCTTTAGATCTCCTTCGCTATGTAAAGCAGTCTAAAAAAGCTGTATTTGTCAAATCGGGTCTCATGGTTGGTCTTGGAGAAACTATCGACGAGGTGAAAGAAACCTTAGTCGATCTCTATACAGCCGGCTGTGATATCATCACCATTGGACAATATTTACAATCTTCACCCAAAAACCTTCCGCCGAAAGAATTTATTCCCCTGTCTACCTTTGCCTTACTAGAAGAATTTGGCTACAGTCTTGGGGTAAAAAAGATATTCTCAGGCCCTTTTGTCCGTTCCAGCTACCATGCTGCCTCTATATTTTCTAAGAACTAAATTATTTCTGTTCCTCTGAAAAGTAAGAAATTGTTTTTTGTAATCCCTCATCTAAAGACACTTTGGGTTCCCATTTCAGCATTTGTTTAGCTAAGGTCACATTTGGACATCTCTGCTTAGGATCATCGGAAGGCATGGGCTTATAAACTAAAGGCGATTGTGATTTTGTCTTTGAGATCACCCGTGTAGCGATTTCTAAAATAGATTTTTCATCGGGATTCCCGAGATTGACAGGACCTATAAAACTCTCAGGGGTCTCCATTAAAGCAAGAAGGGCATCAATAAGATCACTGACGTAGCAAAAGGAACGGGTTTGATTTCCTTTTCCATTAATAGTAATCGGGCAATTTTTTAAACCTTGCACAATAAAATTAGATATCACTCTACCATCGTCCATTCTCATATTGGGGCCATAAGTGTTGAATATCCTTCCCACTTTTATTTTAACCCCATACATTCTGTGATAATCAAAAAATAATGTTTCTGCACATCGTTTTCCTTCGTCATAGCAAGCCCGAATACCGATCGGGTTAACATTACCCCAATACGATTCACTTTGAGGATGAACTAAGCAATCTCCGTATACCTCACTGGTTGAAGCCTGAAACACCTTGGCATTATATTTTTTTGCAAGCTCCAGTACATTTATGGCTCCAAAAACACTTGTCTTTAAGGTTTTGATCGGATCGGCTTGATAATGAATAGGTGAAGCCGGACAGGCTAAGTTGTAGATCTCCTCAACTTCAAAATCGAAAGGTTCGGTTACATCTTGGATAACTAAAGTAAAATTCGGATTTGTTAATAGATCCCGAAGGTTCTCTTTTCTTCCTGTAAAAAGGTTGTCTAAGCAAATAACTTTATGACCTTGACTTAAGAGCTTTTTACAAAGATGGGAGCCAAGGAACCCGGCACCTCCTGTGACTAAAATCCGTTTCTGTTTTCCGGTTTCTAAAGCACTCCATACGGAAGTTGAAGAAACAAATAATACAATTAGAACTACAGAAAAAATATTAAACATTTTTTTCATTAACGACTCCAAGCCTTTATAAAAAAATTCACCTTTTTATTAATTTTCCATTTATGGAAATGTTTTTGTCTACAATTTAAGTGCACCAATTCAAAAAAACTCCAAGTGCCTTATAAATTCTTTTTGACAATTTCTAAGTCGATCCTAATAATCTTTTTCCACCGAACCATTTGTTTTTCACATTTTGATTCTATTACAAAGCCAATGGTAGCTAAGTTGGGTGAGCAAAAAAACCCTTTTTTAAAAACACAATTTAAGGAGCCTTGAATATTACATGAGAAAAATATTGGTTTTCGTTTACTTTTTTATCTTTTGTACACCTTTCATCGTCCAAGCTCAATCGAATATTTTAATTGTCGGTACTGGGTATGTAGGACTCGTCAGCGGAACTTGTTTTGCCGAAATGGGCCATCAAGTCACGTGTCTTGATATGGATGCAAATAAGATTGAAAAATTACAAAATGGATTAATTCCCATATATGAACCGGGCCTGGAAGCTCTTGTCAAAAAGAATGTAGAAGCAAAACGTTTATCTTTTACAACCAGTTATGAAAAAGGAATCAGAGGAGCTCAGATTTGTTTTTTAGCTGTTCCGACCCCAACCGGAGAAGATGGATCATCTGACATTCATTATCTAAAAGTTGCAGCACGAGCTATTGCCATGCATATGGACAAATACCTTATCATTGTCAACAAATCGACGACTCCTGCAGGAACCTCTGAAATCCTACGCCAAGAAATTAAGCAAGTATTAGCGAGTAGAGGAGTCTCTATTCCTTTTGATATGGCCTTTAATCCCGAATTTTTAAAAGAGGGTTTTGCAGTAGATGATTTCTTAAAACCAGACCGCATAGTGATTGGAGTGGATAATTCACAAGTAGGTTCTGTCTTAACTGATTTGTATACCATTGGTGGATTGATTATTCCAAAAAAAATATTAGTAATGGATATTCCTTCGGCTGAGCTAATTAAATATGCCGCCAACGCCATGCTTGCCCTGCGAATTTCCTTCATGAACGAACTTTCAGTTCTTTGTGAAAAAGTAGGGGCCAACATAGATTTAGTCCGTCAAGGAATCGGCTCCGATTCAAGAATTGGCCATTCTTTCCTGTATGCCGGAATGGGTTATGGGGGAGCTTCTTTTCCCAAAGACGTGAAGGGGTTAATTGCTAGTTCTCATAAATCACAGTGCAGCTCGCAAATTATCGAAGCGGTTGAAAGAGTAAACAACCAACAAAAGCATATCCTTACACAAAAAATGAAAACCTATTTTACAAAAAAAGGGGGTCTTAAAGGAAAAAAAATTGGTATATGGGGACTTGCTTTTAAACCAAATACAGATGATATGAGTGATGCTCCATCATTAGTTCTTATTAAAGATCTAATACAAGCAGGAGCTTTTATCCGTGTGTATGATCCCGTAGCTATGGAGAAGGCCCAAAAGATCCTTGGCCTACATTCACAAATTGTATGGTGCAAAAACCCCGTTGACGCAGCAGAGGGTGTGGATGCATTAGCTTTGGTCACCGAATGGCAAATTTTTAAAGATGTCAACTTAGAAGAAATTAAATCTAAAATGCAAGGAAAAGCCCTATTCGATGGACGCAATCAATATTATCCTGAAATAATAGCCAAAATGGGATTTGATTATTTTAGCATCGGAAGACAACCGGCGCTCAGTTCTGCAATTCGATAACTAACACTCATAGGCTCTACTTCACGATAGAGCCTATGGATTATTGGTATAGGAAAAAAATCTTAATAACCTTCTAAACTAGTTTCACAAAGTCTTTTCTTCCGATATCTAACCCAAGCTAAGCTTCCAATATACAACAAAATACAGCTACAACTTAGCAAGATAATGCCCATGTCTCCAATGAATGAATACAGGGTCTTATACGTTTGAAGAGGAAGGCTTACATAAAGAGCTCCGGAGAGCCTCTCTTGGTTTTGTTTCTTAGAGCCCAAAGTAGCTACGATATGACCAAAGCAATCAATAGCCCCGGTTATGCCCGTATTACAAGAGCGCACCACCGGAATTCCATTTTCTACCGCACGAACTCTTCCATGTTCAAAATGCTCCCGAGCCAACCTAGAATAAGGAAACCACACATCATTGGTAATATTGATAAATAACTCGGCCCCAAGGACGCGCCCTTCTCTCATCGACTCTCCGAAAGTTTCTTCATAACAAATCGATGGGGAAAACCGAACTTTTTCTCCAAAAACCTTAGCGCTTTTACCTGGGGTGAACGCCCCCATTATCCCATAGTGACTTGCGATAGACGAACACCAAGAAAAAGGAAAATACTCAGCAACAGGAACCAAAACCCTTTTTTCATATCGATGACACTTCGGTTTTCCTGGAGTTATATGAAATGCCGCATTAGCATTCTTTCCAGCCAACCGATCGTAATCATCCAGCCCAATTACCACCTCAGCTCCAAAATAATTAGATAACGCTTGAGCTATATACAGATTACTTCCACGCCATCCTTCTTCCATTCTTTTGATTAAAGGCATTTTAAGAGGTGGGAAGGAAACGAGCGATGTTTCACCAAATGTCAAAAGAAAGAGCTGCTGTAACGAATATAAAGGATAGATAGGTGTAAGAGCCCGAAAAGGAACGGTTGTCTCCGGAAAAACTAAAAGATCCACTTTTTGATCTTTTATAGATTTACGAAGGATGGAAAAAATCCGCATCCATTGATCCAAAGGAGGGATAAATTTCTTTTCTTGTTCAAAAAACGGCTCCTTTTCCTCTGGGAAAAGAGCTGTTTGGACCAACACAACAGAGAGTTTTTCATTATTGGGAAAAAACTTTTTTACAATAACTTCTTGTCCTATACCAAAAAAATAGGGAAATAGAGTACAACAACTCCATAGAACAAAATGGGTTTTGGTCCTTTCTAAAAAGAAAAATCTATACCCAAAAAGATTGGTCAAAATAACCCAAAACGAAAGGCCATATACCCCAAAAAGAGAGGCCATTTGCACAGAACTTTCGCAAGAAGCGAGAGACATCCCTACCGGATTCCAAGCAAATCCCGAAAGCCAAAATAATCGGCTCCACTCAAATAGAGTCCATAAACCGGCCAAAGCTAAAATATGAA
>JBAXUO010000098.1:0-6265 GCA_037129625.1 Chlamydiota bacterium | reverse complement strand
GTCGGCTGGCAACGGGCTTGGATTGAGCCACGAGAGCGAAAGCGTCAGGAATCCCCTTTCTTTCGATATGGGGAGGATCAATAGACAATGTTCGAGAAAAAGTAAAGGCTATTCCCATTTTAGAGGCAGCCAAGCCTTTAGGTATTAAAAAAGTTCTCGTAGAGTTTTTTTCTTTTCTCCTATATAATTAAGCTTTTTAAAACTAGGAGAATTTACATGAAACAACAAACGCTTTCTATCATTAAACCTGATGCTATCGAAAAAAATGTCATCGGAAAAATTATCGATCGCTTCGAAAAAGAAGGTTTGAAAATTGTCGCTGCTAGAATGTTCCATCTTTCAAAAAAAAGAGCTGAAGATTTTTATGCCGTTCATAAGGGAAAACCTTTTTATGATTCGTTAACTGTTTTTATGGCTTCAGGCCCTATCTTAGTTATGGTCTTGGAAGGGGAAAATGCTATTGAAAAGAATAGAAAAATTATGGGAGCTACCAATCCTCAAAAAGCAGATAAGGGTACCATCCGTGCGGATTTTGCTACAGATATCGAAAGAAATGCGGTCCATGGATCGGATGCTGAGGAAACAGCTAAAACGGAAATTGCCTTTTTCTTTACATCAAATGAGGTTTTTTCGAGATGAACCTGAGCTTATGCAAAAAAGCTTTAGTTATTAAACTAAGACATTTAGGAGATGTGCTTCTCACATCTCCTGTTTTTTCTAATTTAAAAAAAGCGGCCCCTCATCTGGATATTGATGCGTATGTCTATCAAGAAAGTTTGTCTGTATTGGAAGATCACCCGGATATTCATCAAATTTTCACCTATGATCCCGCATGGAAAAAGGAAAACTTTTTTTCTAGGGTTTCTAAAGAAATTTCCATCATGCAAACATTGAAAAAACAAAACTATGATTTGGTTATCAATCTTACAGAAGGGGATCGTGGCGCTATTGTATCTATCCTTTCCGGAGCAAAAATACGAGTAGGCATAGATCCACAGGGGAAAGGATTTGTAGGGAAAAAGAAGATCTATACTCATATTGTAAAACATTGCGGATCTCCTCGTCATACAGTGGAAAGAAATTTGGATTCCCTTCGATGCATGGGGATTTTTCCTTTGGAAACAGAGAGAAAACTTATATTTTCTATTTCTCAAGGGGTTATTAGTAAGGTTCGGCAAGATATTTCTAGATATGGTTTAGATGAGAAGAATTTTATTTTAATCCATCCTTCCTCCAGATGGAAGTTCAAATGTTGGTCTATTCCTAAGTATCAAGAATTGATACGAAAACTTCTCGATAGAAAGGAAAAAATAGTTCTGACTTCCGGAAAAGATCCTGTAGAAATGAAGATGATCGAAGAGATTATTGCCCCTTTTGGATCTTCTGTAATTAATTTGTCGGGTCAAATTTCGATTAAGGAGCTGGGGGCCTGGATTTCTTTTTCTAAATTGCTTTTCTGTGTCGATTCTTTACCTTTACATATAGCATCAGCTCTTTTAGCTAAAGTAGTCGTTCTCTTTGGACCTAGCTCAGATCTTTTATGGGGTCCTTGGCAAAATCCGAGAGCTACAGTTATTCGAAAAAATATTTCTTGTCGTCCTTGCTCTTTAGACGGATGTGGCGGCTCTAAGGGTAGTGATTGTTTATTCTCTTTAGATGTAGATGAAGTTTTGTCTACTTTTTAATCTTTATATAATTTTGATTTTAATTCCTTTTAATTTAATTAGGTGGTATAATTTAACTATAAAATTAATTTATTTATTTAATAAATAATGGAGTTAGTATGCATGCCATAGGAGGATTCTTGTCCGCTGTATCCAAGTACGCCCATTCCTTTACCGATTACCGCACCATCCAACGTATTAATCCTCTCATAGCTTCTACTTATTTGCCTTCCGCTTTAGCTCATCCTGAGGCTCATCCTTCCCTTTTTTCACCAAACTTTACCGATTCTCTCTTTAATCGAGCGATAGTTCACTTATCGCCCGAACAAATTAAAGATATTTTTGTCTCTCAAGCCTTTCGCCGTTGTGTACAGAATATAAAAAAAGAATCGATTCCTTTTTTACAAGAAAGCAAGGAAGCAATGACTTTTGAGCTTCTGTTTAGAACGATACAGACAATGGACCCTGTAAAAATTATCCCTTTTTTGCAAGCCTCTCTTCTCGATGGAAACCTTACAAACGATTTTTCTTTACGAATGGTACAGTTAGCTTTTTCTAAAATACCTCCCTCAGAGGTTCCGGCTTTTTTGAGAAGTTGTTTAAACGAAAAGTTTAGCGCTCATATGACTTTAGAGTTTTTAGAAGGCGCCTTTTCCAAGATTCAAGGGATATCTCGTCTGGATTTTTTGAGAAGTTGTTTAACGGCTGAGACAAGTCCATTTATGACTTTGGAATTTTTGGAAGTGGCTTTTCGAAACTTGGATGGAAAAATTCTGGAATCTTTTTTAAGAACTTGTTTAACGGCTCAACATAGTCTTTATATGACCGTACCGTTTCTTCGATTTGTATTTTCGAAGATACGAGAGGAAGATTTACCCTCTTTCATGAAAAGTTGTTTAAAACCTTTTTTAAGTCCATATATGACAGTCTCTTTTTTAAAGGTAGCCTTCTCAAAGATACAAGATAAGGATATTCCTTCTTTGGTAAGAAGTGTTTTGCTGGGTAGACTGAATATGCCAAGGGATTTTCTTGAAATGGCTTTGTCAAGACTCCCGTATGCGGATCTGCTAGTTTTTTTGAAAAGTTGTCTAAGCCAACCAGAGTTCATCCCCTATATAACACCTCAGTTTCTTGAAATTGCCTTTTCCAATCTTCGAGAGGAAGATCTTTTACTTTTTTTGAATCAAGACCCTGTGATTCCTCTTTCCCGTAGCTATTCAGTGATTTTACAAGAGATATTTAGAAAATTACTTCCTACTTTAAATGTTGAAGCCTTGGGAACCTTTTTTTCTGAACATCAAGAAGAAGAAGTTTTTACTTTATTAGAGGTTTGTTTGTCTTTACATATAGAGGTAAAAGAAATCATTCCTCGAATTTTTGCAAGATTCCCACGCCCATTGATCTCAAGATCTGATTTTTCACAAAAACTACAAACGTATGTAACTCCTAAGTCTGTGAAAGATGCTTTTTCTTTGGCGCCTGAAAATGAGAGAACCAGCTTGCTTCAGCTTTGTCTTAGGTTTGAACATGTAAAGAGCCTAGTGCCGATCGAAAGCCCAAAACCCACTACTGTTGTTACAGTAAATAAGAAAAAAATCTTTGGTCTTTTCTAAAAACTACTTATCTTCTACATTGAAAAATTCTCACCAAAGTAACACTTCCTTGCTTCGGGATGTTCTAAAAGCTCTTCTTTTGTTCCGGAAAGCATCACTTTTCCCTCTTGAATTAGATAACTTCTTTCGACAATCGAAAAAATCTCACGGGCATTGTGATCGGTTATTAAGATACTTATGTTTTTTTGTTGTAATAGGTGGATCAGCTGCTTTACATCTTGTATCGCTAGAGGATCAATGTTGGCAAAAGGCTCATCTAGAAGAAGAAGTGTAGGCTCTCTGACGAGAGCTCTTGTAATTTCCAGACGCCTTCGTTCCCCACCGGAAAGTGTCGATGCTTTTTTCTTGCGAAGATGGGATAGATGCAGTTCGTCTAAAAGAACTTCTATTTTTTCTTCCCTTTGTTTTTTTGAAAGAGCGGGGAGTGTTTCTAAAATAATGAGTAAATTTTCTTCTACAGTAAGGGATCGGAAAATAGAAGGGTCCTGGGCTAAATATCCCATCCCCATTAAAGCTCTTTTATGGATAGGTTTAGAGGAGACGTCTTTTCCTTGAAAAATGATTTGTCCTTTATCAGGACGAATGAGCCCAATCGTGATATAAAAGGCGGTTGTTTTCCCGGCTCCATTGGGTCCTAACAGCCCTACAATTTCTCCCGGAAAAATGGCAAAAGACACATCTTGCAAGACTTCTTTTCCCCCGTAGCTTTTTTGAATGTTGTTTACCTCTAAAACAGGTTGCTTCATACGATTACCTTAGTTTTACAAATTTAGTAAAGAGCTCTTGAAAAAGTTTATCTTCTTCTTCTGTGAAAGAAACATGCACGATTCCTTCCGCCGAAATAAGATCATTTCCTTTTTTTCTCTGAATTCTCAGTACACTAGCGGTAAGAGAACCCTTATCTTTTTGTTGCAATAGGACTTTTTTATTCCCATGGCAAGCTAATATGTAGAGATTTTGGTCAGGAAAAAAAGTAAGGGTATCTGCCATTCCTAAACAAGAATGATCTTTTGTAAAAAACCGGATATCTTTTTCTAATGAAATTTTAAGAGCCGTTTTATCTTCACCATAGGATACATGAGCTTCATTGGCATAAATAGTGGCTTCTTGTGTTTCCAAAATAAGGGGGTCTACCCCAATGGCGAGAATCTCTTTCGTGGAGGGAATCACTTCAATGGTTCCCAGACAGCAAATCTGATAAAAAGGGGATTGATTGATGATTTCGGTTTTTCCTTCAGAAATAACTTTTTGAATGATTTTGTCGTTTTGCAGACATGAAATTTTTTCTCCCTTCAAAAGAAAGGTATTGGGACATTCAAAAACAACATTGCCTTTTAAAATGAGCGAACGGGTGTCTAAAGAAAGGGAAAGCTCATCGGAAGAAAAAAGAAGAGGCGCGAAACCGGGGAGTGGAATATTTCCAAAAGGTTTTTCTAAGGAGGCCTCTTTTTGGTTAATCTTTATACAAGAGGTGTTGAGAGTTTGATTTTCATAGCTAAGAAGGCAGGGATTCTTTGGGGTCGGGTATCCAAATATGGTTTGCTGAGGTGTATAAGTCATTTTTCCACAGGACAATCGATATTTATTATCTAAGAGACACTCGATTCGATTTTCTAGAGAAAGGGAAAAATCTTTAAAGGTTTTCTCTGATGAAAAAAGACATAAGGCTTTATCTCCTGATATGGAAAGAGATTTTTCAAAAAAAGAACCGGAATAAAAAACCTTTTCCAAAAAAAGAGAAGAACCTTGCCAAGAAATTTTTTCTGAGGAAAGTTCAGTGGTGTTTCCAAATAGAAAGAGGGGAATCAAACAAAAAATCCATTTCATCGTTTGAATTCCGCTTTAAAATGAGAGGCTTCCAGATAGGGGACTTTTTTGTCGTTTAAAAAGAAGGAAATTTTTTCAGCAGAGCCCCGTAAATAGGCTTGGGATAGATCAACAGAGGTGGGCATTTCACTGCCGGGTAAATAAAAGAATCCGAGGGCGATTTCATCGGATTGAAATTGGTGGGAAGGAAAGAAATAGGTTCCATGATTACTACGAAAATAACGAAGCTGTTGAAACTGTTGATTAGAGGCTTTTGTCTCAATTTTATCTTGTATAAAACCTTCGATGCCTTGAAGAGATTCCATAAGCTCTGTTTTTTTCTTTTTTTGGAATAAAAACACTTCGGAGATTTTACTTTGTAAACACAAATGGATCCTCTCTTTATTTTGTGTTATATAGAGATCTTTTTGAACCCCAGATCTTTTTTGAGAGGCGAGAGAAGGTTTCTTTTTGGCAGGTTGGAGCTGGAGAATTTGTTTTTTATATAGGTCATCGGCGTGAAAATAATATACAAGCGTTCCTATAGTGAGAAAAAGGGAAAAAATAGAGGTGATCCAAAAGGCTTTTTTTATCATGAAAAAGATTGTACCACACTATAGAGTTTATCAACTTCTTGTAAGAGTTTTTTGAGCTCTTCAAAAGAAAGAACTGTTGTACTATCACTTTTAGCATCTTTGGGATTAGGGTGGGTTTCCATAAAAAGAGCATCGCAACCAGCTGCTATAGCCGCTTTGGCAAGCGTTGGAATAAATTCTCTTTGGCCACCGGAAGAGGTTCCTAGACCTCCCGGTAATTGAACGGAATGGGTGGCATCAAAAGCGACCGGATGCCCTAGGTTTTGCATGATGGGAATGGCGCGCATGTCACTTACTAGATTGTTATAACCAAAAGAAGCTCCTCTTTCGGTTAAAAGGATATGCTCATTGCCGGTAGATAGTATTTTATCGATCACATTTTTCATGTCCCATGGAGCTAAAAATTGGCCTTTTTTAACATTGATGGGAACGTTAGTTTCTCCGGCGGCTAAAATCAGATCCGTTTGTCGGCAAAGAAAAGCGGGTATTTGAATCATGTCGCAGACTAGAGCCGCCATTTTTGCTTCCTGTGGAGAATGGACATCGGTGAGAACAGGAAGATCAAAGGTTTCTTTGATCTTTTGTA
>JBAXUO010000097.1:0-6329 GCA_037129625.1 Chlamydiota bacterium | reverse complement strand
GTCAGGTATAGTAATACGACAGGTTTCTCTAAAAGGAGTAGGGATTTCTTTTTTACAGCCTAAGGCTGCTTCTGAAAAGGCGATGGGAAGATTAATATATATATCATCCCCATTTCTTTCGAAAAATTCATGGGGCTTTACCGTAATAAAGACATATAAATCACCAGATGGACCACCACTTTCTCCGGCGTCTCCATAACCGTTCATTTTTAGACGCATGCCATTATCGATGCCGGCAGGAATATGTACCTTTACAATGTCTTTTTTCTTGATACGACCTTCAGAATGACATTCTTTGCATGGATCTACGATGACTTTCCCCCGACCTTGGCAAGCAGGACAGGTAGATGACATGCTAAAAAAACCGCGATTTTGGAAAACTTGACCTTGGCCTTGACAGGTGGAACAGGTCTTTATCCCTTTGGAGGAAGCGGCTCCAAGACCATGACATTTCTCACATGTGGCATAACGGGTGATGCCCAGTTCTTTATCTACACCGCGTGCGGCTTCATCAAAAGAAACGGTAATAGAAACTTTTTTGCTGGTTCCTTGACGGGCGTCTTCAAGAGATCCACTACCGCCAAAGAAGGAATCAAAAATAGACTCTCCACCTCCGCCACCGGAATTGCTTCCAAAAGCGCCCATAAAAGTGCGAAGAGCTTCTTCCATAGAAGAGTATCCGCCACCACCGCCACCGGGGAAACCACCGGCTGCATGAACCCCTTCTTCCCCGTATTGATCGTAGAGCCTTTTTTTCTTATCATCACTGAGAACTTCGTAGGCCTCAGAAATTTCCTTAAATTTATCAGCGGCTTTGGGGTCGTTTGGGTTTTTATCCGGGTGGAATTGCAAAGCTTTCTTTCGATAGGCCTTTTTTATCTCTTCGGGAGAGGCTTCTTTTGAGATTTCTAATGTGTGATAATAGTCTTTCATATTGATATTGTAAAAAATTATTCCAATTAATACTTTTGCTTCTTAAATCAACCAGTTGCCCTTGCTTCTCATGAATTAAAGCCCCTTTCTTGTTAGAGAGGGGTGATCGATAAGCTTTAGTATACCACAAATGGAAATTTCTGAAAAGAAATTTAGCAAAAGAACTCTTCAAGTGCTAAAATTAATACTTCTTCCGGGCTACCGTCTTCGCTCTCTTTCTTGCGGCTTTCGACTTAGCTCTTTTCTTCACCGATGGTTTGTCGTAAAATCTGTGCGCTTTCGCAGTTTTCATAATGCCTTCTCTATCAAGCTTTTTCTTAAGAGCTCGTAGGGCTTTGTCTATCGGTTCCCCGATTCGAACTTTTACTATGCTCATGAACCTTTTCTCCTTTCAAATAAGCACTTACAATATAGAATATTTACACTTATCCATCAAGCCAAATATAAAAGCTTCGTCTCTTCATGAGAGACGGTATCCTTTCTTGCCCACTTCTCAAGGCAAATCTTCCCTATATGTTCTACGTTTGGATCCATCTCATTCACTTCACAATCCGGATATTTTTTTCTCAAAGATCCTTCAGATGGAGTCACTATCCTTTTGTTGGTGAATAGAGGATTGCCTATCGATGCCCTTTGCATCTCCACTATCTCTTTTTTTCTTTCGCCCTTTGAAAAATAGACTCCCCCCATCCGGGCATCCATCATCGATACAAAGGAACCCTCTTCCTTGGGAATAAAAGCTTCTAAACTACAAAACTCTACGATCGGTAGACCGTAAGCGTAGGAGATCGTTTTGATTACAGAAGCGCCTACCCGTAGCCCTGTATAGGACCCAGGTCCGACGCCTAACCCAAGAAAGTCCAAAGAACTTAATGAGACGTCTTCTTTTTGTAATAAATTTTCAATTTCCTTCACAATATGAGCCGAAAGCGAGGCTCCACCCTGTAAAAAAATAGAGCTTATTCCCTCTATAGAAAGACCTTTCGATCGACAGAGAAGGATAAAAGATTTTTCAGAACTAGCATCTAAAATCAGGCTTAGCATAAAATATTTGACTTTTGCCACTTAAACATTGCAATGTGAAATTATAATACCAGATATCTGGCTATACGTAAACTCCTAGTTGAAGGATTTTAATAAAGATGGTAACTTTAATCGGAGCAAATGAGGTTTTGATTGGATAACAATAATGATTTTCCAGGGGAACACGAAGGAACGTATATTTCTACTCCCGTGGACGAAGAAATCTTGCATGAAGAAGGTAAAAAGGTTCCTACAACTCAAATTCTATACCCAAATCAGGTTTATATTATCCCTTTGACCAGAAGACCCTTTTTTCCTGGCATGGCCGCTCCTATTCTTATTGAGCCAGGATCTTATTATGAAGTATTAAAACAAGTCGCAAAATCAGAACATAAGAGCATGGGTCTCTTCCTCACAAAAAAGGAAACTCTCAATATCTATAAAATGTCTATCGATGATGTATATCCGGTCGGTGTTCTCGCTCGTATTCTTAGGATTATTCCTGTGGAAAATGGTGGGGCCCAAGTCGTCCTTAGTATGGAAAAAAGAATTTCTATCAAAGCCCCTTGCAAAGGAAAATACCTTAGTGCAGAAGTCGAATATCACGAGGATATCCCCTTAAAACAACTCAGTAAAGAACTCAAAGCCTATTCCATCTCCATTATCACCACAATTAAAGAACTTTTAAAATTAAATCCTCTTTTTAAAGAAGAGCTCCAAATTTTTCTCGGTCATTCCGATTTTACGGAACCCGGTAGGTTAGCGGACTTTGCTGTTGCTTTGACTACTGCAGGTCGGGAAGAATTGCAAGAAATCTTAAGCTCTTTTGATCTTCAAACCCGAATCGATAAAGCTCTACTTCTACTCAAAAAAGAACTCGATCTCAGTAAACTCCAAAGCACAATTAATCTAAGAATCGAAGCTACCATTTCAAAATCTCAAAGAGAATTTTTCCTGCGAGAACAACTCAAAGCTATTAAAAAAGAACTCGGCATGGAAAAAGATGATAAAACGCTCGATCTTGAAAAATTCAATGCAAGACTTAAAATACGTAAAGTTAATGAAGAAGTGGAGAAAGTCATTTCAGAAGAAAAAAGTAAACTCTCTGCTTTAGAAATGCAATCGGCTGAATATGGTGTTTGTAGAAATTATCTCGATTGGTTAACTATTGTTCCTTGGGGTATTCATAGCAAGGAATCTGATGATTTGAAAAAAGCGGAAAGAGTGCTGGAAAAGGATCATTACGGTCTTAAGGATATTAAAGAACGTATTTTGGAATTTATTGGAGTCGGAAAACTTACCGGCGGCGTTAAAGGTAGCATTATATGTTTAGTAGGCCCTCCTGGCGTCGGTAAAACGAGTGTCGGGAAAAGTATTGCTAAAGCTATCAATAGAAAGTTTTATCGTTTTTCCGTAGGTGGCATGAGAGATGAGGCGGAGATCAAGGGTCATCGTCGAACCTATATTGGAGCTATGCCTGGAAAAATGATCCAAGCTCTTAAGCAAACCCAAACGATGAACCCTGTGATCATGATCGACGAAATTGATAAAATGGGAGCCAGTTATCAGGGCGATCCTGCTTCGGCTCTTTTAGAAGTCTTAGATCCCGACCAAAACAAAGAATTTCATGATCATTATTTGGATGTTCCTTGTGATCTTTCTAATGTTCTTTTCATTGTGACAGCTAATATTCTCGATACCATTCCGGAGCCTTTGAAGGATCGTATGGAAATTTTGCGCCTTTCCGGATATATCCAAGAGGAAAAAATTAAAATTGCTATCAAATATCTTATCCCGAAGCACCGTCAACTTATGGGTTTAAAAGGGGAAGATATTCTATTTACAAACGGGAGCATCGCTCAAATTATCAATGGATATGCGAGAGAAGCGGGAGTGAGATCTCTTGAAAATAACATCAAAAAGATTTTACGAAAAGTTGCTTTACAAGTAGCTAAAAAAGAAGAAAAGAAAAAGAAGTCAGATAAAATCGTTGTGACCCCGGATAATCTGAAAGATTATTTAGGAAAACCGATTTTCACTAGTGACCGTTACTATGAAAAAATGCCTATTGGCGTCTGTACAGGACTTGCTTGGACTTCTCTAGGTGGCGTAACTTTGTATGTCGAAGCCATTCAATCCGAGCATGAAAAAACGGAGATGAAATTGACCGGTCAAGCCGGGGATGTGATGAAAGAGTCTTCCCAAATTGCATGGAGCTATCTTCATAGCAATACTGAAAGATATGCAAAAGGGAAACTTTTTTTTCCAAAGTCACTGGTCCATGTTCATATTCCGGAGGGGGCAACCCCTAAAGACGGCCCTTCAGCCGGTATTACAATGGTAACATCTCTTCTTTCCCTTTTATTAGGAGAGCCAATTGATGATAAAATCGCCATGACAGGAGAGATAACTTTGACGGGTAAAGTTCTTCCTATTGGAGGCTTGAAGGAAAAATTGATTGCCGCTCGAAGATCCGGAAATAAGATTTTAATCTTTCCGAAAGAAAATTTACGAGATTATGAAGAACTCCCTGACTATTTGAGAAAAGATTTAAAGGTCCATTTTGTAGAACACTATGACGAGGTATTCCATATTGTTTGGCCCAAACGAAAAATCAATGAAAAGCAAAACGGAAAAAAAGATTCTTGAACTTTCTCAATTAGAGAAAGTTCTCCCTTCCTTAAGAAAAGAAAAAAAAACCATTGTCACACTCAATGGTTCTTTTGATCTTTTGCATGCCGGTCATCTCTACATTATAGAGGAAGCCGCTAAGCTCGGAGATGTTCTTATTGTGGCCTTAAATAGTGATGAATCGATCCGTCAATATAAAAATCCTTCTCGACCCATCATCTCTTTACCCTACCGACTTCAAATGATGGCTGCTTTAGAATGTGTGGACTTTGTGACTTTTTTTCATGAAGTAGATCCAAGAAATCTATTATCTCGTATTTGTCCGGATATCCATGTCAATGGAGCTGAATATGGGAGTGAGTGTATTGAAAAAGAAATTGTGGAAAAAGGTGGGGGACGGCTTCACCTAGTAAAAAGAATTGATGGCCTATCCACATCGGCTATTATTGAGAAGATAGTAAAATGCGTATCATTGGAACCTTAAAAGAAGAATCTTTGGCTACCCGTTTTTCTCTTTTCTTACGAAAAGAGGCTATTGATCATGCTATTGATGCTAAACTCGATCCTGAAAAGGGAATCTATATGTACGAAGTGTGGATTCATAACGAGGATGAAATAGATCGTGCGATTTCTTTTTTTCAGGATTTTATGAAAAACCCTCAGGACAGTCGGTTTACAGTCACTTTCAAAGAGCTTCCTTTGGAAAAGGAAGAAGAAATACTGGAAGAAAAGATTAAAGAAGTGGAAAAAAAATTATTCTTGGGAAAAGGAACTTCCTTTTTTATTTTCATATGTTCTCTTTTCTTTTTGATAAATGGATTTCAAGATCTTCAACTTTCCGATCGGGGCACTAAAGAATGGATTCTTACTCCCATCCAATCTAATTTTTTATATGATTTGACCCCCCAAATGGAAGCTTTAAGTTCTTTTGCTACCTCGAATAAAATAGATTTAACGAAAAAATGGGATGAACTGGATCCTATTACCCAAAAAGAACTTAGTCGGATAAACAGTATTCCTTCATGGCAGGGGCTCTATTTTTCTTGGGTACATCCTCCAAAAAAGGATTTTCAACCCGCGCCTATTCTTTTTGAAAAAATTCGCAAAGGGGAGGTGTGGAGAATTTTCACTCCCAGTTTTATGCATGTTGGTTTTTTTCATATTCTGTTCAATATGTTATGGCTTTGGGCATTAGGAAGGCAGATTGAGAAAAGAATTTTAGGATTTCGATTTGTACTTTTAGTTTTCTTGTTAGCCGCTGTATCGAATACTGCGCAGTATTTTATGGGAGGGGCTGCTTTTTTTGGGTTTTCCGGAGTGGTGACAGGTCTTGGTGGTTTTATTTTTGAGAGGCAAAGAATAGCACCATGGGAAGGGTATCCTCTTTCAAAATTGGCTATAGGTTTTTTAGGGTTTTATATTATTCTTTTAGTAGTACTAGAATTTTTCTTGTTTAGCGTGCAAATGATGGGATTGGGTCTTTTTTCTTCTAAAATTGCAAATACTGCTCACATAACAGGGGCTATTTGTGGTATTCTGCTTGCGAAAATTCCTTTCTTTGGAGAAAAAAGCTTTGAGTCTTAAAGATGTTGTTATTTTAGGGTGTTCTTCTCAACAGCCTACCCGTCACCGGAATCATGGGGCCTATCTGGTTCGTTGGAATGGGGAAGGACTTTTATTTGATCCGGGAGAGGGAACTCAAAGACAATTTATTTTTGCGGATATTCCGCCTCCGATAGTGA
>JBAXUO010000096.1:0-6404 GCA_037129625.1 Chlamydiota bacterium | reverse complement strand
TAAGGTCTAAGAAAGAAATTTCAACATCACTTCTGTTGTTGCACTTCACAAGATCTTTGGCCCACACTACTACTTGCAAAGACCCAGGTTCCCGGCATTACATTGGAAACAACACCATATAAGCCTCCATTGGGACATCGCCAAAAAACATTCATGGGTGTATAAGAAGGGTTTTTGGGAGAAGATAGTTGCCCTCTGGAAATATCAATCTCCACTTTCTTTCTTTCCTTAGGTTTTACGGCTTCCGTTGTAATGGTAATCCCATTATTACCTTGAACCACTGCCGTCAAAAAAAAAGGGGTATCATTGATCAGCAGTAATGTAAAAGCTTGAAGAAAAAAGCCCCACAAAAGAAACATAAAAAAAACGACCTTCATTATTTTTCCTCCTCTATATAAGCCCATTTAAAGTCTATTCTTCCAAGAGAAGATACATAGACATTTCGAACCTTTTTTCTTTTAAGATAATTTAGGGTGGGATGGTAGAGAGGAAGAATAGGTTTTTCCTCCATAAGAATTAGATGAGCCTTTTGCAAAATGACAGAACGTACATTTTCATCTTTACAAAGCTCAGCTGCATTCAAAAGATCGATATATTCTGCATTTTCCCAAAAAGTTTGATTCATTCCATTATCTTTGTATTTAAAAACCTCTAAAAAATTCATCGGGTCATTGAAATCCGCTATCCAAGAACCCATAGCCAGCTCATACTGCCCTTTGGAAACCCGATCATAAAAAACCTTTCTCTCTACCGCTTCCAGTTGGATAGGAACATGCAACCTTTCCTTCCAGCCTTCTTGTAAACTCTGAGCTACCAAATGAGATCTTTGTTCATTTACATAAAGTAAAGTGAGGGGCTGTTGTATCTGTAAAAGGCTCTCTTTCAAACCCTCAATACACCGTGAGCAAAGTTCATTTTTTTCAGAAACTCTCATAGATGGAGGGATCAACCCTTGCGCCGGCGCCTGATTTCCTTGAAGGATATGCTTTACAAGACCCTCTCTATCAATCGAAGTGTATAAAGCATTTCTGACGGAAGGACTACATTTATTAGATTGTAGATTCACACGAACAAAATAGGTTCCTAGGAAGGGTTCGATATGTAAGAGATTTTCTTCCTTTGCTTTTTGCAAAATCTCGATAGGAAGCGTAGAAAAAGGAGATCCCGCCCAATCGAGTTCTTGCGATTCAAACATCGCATACTCCGTAGAAGCAGAGACCATAAAACATTGAATTTCCAATAAACGAACGGAAGAAGCTTCCCAATATGTAAGGTTTTTTTTCAAAAGTAAACTGTCTTGGTGTTTCCATTTTTGCAAGAAAAAAGGCCCACAACATACATAATGAGAAGTATTTTCAGCCCAAGAAGGGAATTTTTCTACAATATGTTTTGGCACGGGAAAAAAAATAGGAATGGCTAAAAGTTCAAAAAAATTAGCAACAGGATGTTCGAGCTCTACTTCTAAAGTATACGGATCTTTTACACAGACACCTAAATAAGAAGTGGAAAGCTTTCCTTCTTTTATCTGCTTAGCATTTTTTACAACATATAAAAAAGAAGTAAAAGGGGCTCCAAAAGATGGTTCTAAGGCAGCTTTCCAACTATAAGCAAAATCATAGGCTGTAAGAGCTTTTCCATCGGACCAATAAGTTCGTCGCAGATGAAACAAATATTTAGTTCCGTTTTCCAACGTCTCGACCTTTTCAGCGAGACCCAATACGGGTACCCCTGTGGAAGAAATCCGAAAAAGGCCTTCGAATAAAGAGGATGCTAATGAGATCGAATTTATATCTCTTACTTTCCTGGGATCTAACGATTGGGGTTCGCTTCCTAAATTAATGCGAAGTCTGTGGAGGGAAGAGTCTTTATTAGATTGACAAGCAACTACAAACACAAAAAAAACAGAAACCAAACAAAGCAAAATTCTCTTCATATATTCCTTTTCCCTCAAAAGGAAACCATAACTCTTTGTCATTTTTACCACAATCCCTGTGGAAAGGAAAAGATGAGCTATGATAAGTTCAGAGAAAAAATTTGTATTTTTTTGAAAATCATGAAAAAACATGTTCGAGTGACTGAACCTACGCCCATACTCAATGTTTCCGATTTTCCTTCTGTTTTTGGGGGAAAAGATGGAATGAGTTTAAAAAGATGCGAGAAAGGACATATTCGAGAAGTCGAATTTGTTGCTCTTCTCGGCGATGTCTTTTGTGTGGAAAAAAAGATTTCAGAATATATTTATGCCGTTCAAGTTCCTTCCTACCCTTGTTCAGGTTCTTTATACATAGATGTACGATCAACGGAAGAAACGAATTTCTTATCGAAAAGGGCTCAACCCGTATATACTTTAGACTCTTTGCAACACCAATTGGCTGCGTTAGAAGGGACCCCCTATGTATGGGGAGGGAATTGGAGCCAAGGGATTCCACAATGGCTTTCTTACTATCCGCCCAAGAAAACTTTACCCACTGATCTAAAAGATCTATGGCAGCTTAAAGGGGTAGACTGCTCGGGGCTTTTGTATGAAGTTACAAGTGGGGATGTACCACGAAATACCTCCGAACTGCTTTCTTTTGGAAGAGGAGTGCCCATTGAAAATAATTCTCCAAAAAACTTACAAACACTCTTGCGCCCATTGGATATAATGGTTTGGAAAGGACATGTCCTTATCGTTTTGGATGAAGAAGCTGTCATCGAAAGTAAAGAGGGCTTAGGAGTTATACGAACTTCTTTACTAAAAAAACTAGAAGAGCTGTGTGAGGCTCGAACCCCAAAGAACGAATGGAATAAAAATCTAAATCGCTATTTTGTGGTTCGAAGATGGCTAGAAAAAAAATGAATAGAATTTATAGGAGATCAAATGAAAAAACTTATCTATTTTTCCTCTCTTTTGGCTTTAGCCGTTTGTGGTAGAGCCTTTTCACTAGAGGATAGGGTCGATGCGACTGAAAAAACAAAAGGATATAAACAAGGGTATGGGGTTGAAAATAAACTCTCAGCGATTTGCAATGCCCCTGCAAGATATATGGGATCTTGGGAATTTTTTGTTACCGGAAATTTTCTCTATTGGCAAGTCAAGGAAACAGGTCTAACTGTCGCAGAAACATCAAACTCTTCCACTTCAATTCATGGAAAAATGACTATCGAAAGACTGCATCATGAATACAAACCGGGGATGAGAGCCGCCCTTGGGTTCAATTTTGAGAAAGATCAATGGGTTGGAACTGTCAATTATACTCGGTTTCATACCACCCAACATAGACATGTAAAACCAACGGCTCATGCACAAAAGATGAGTCCCTTATGGTTAAAATATGATAACCACAATACTTCAGATAGCTCCTTTTCCTATGCCAAGGGAAAATGGAGTTTGAAACTAGACTTAGTTGACTTTGATTTATCACGACCTTTCTACACAGGAAGAGATCTTACCATCAATTTTTTTGGTGGACTACGAGGAGGTTGGATTACACAACATTATGTAGCAAAATATATTGAAGAGACGTTACATACCACACCCCAGAATAGAAGCGTGGAGAAATCATGGCTACTTGGAGGCCGTGGGGGCTTTAACGGAAGATGGCTAATTGGAGCCGGCTTTCGATTTTTTAGTGATGTAGCCATTAATCTTTTCTATCAAAAAATGACGGTCCATGTAAAAGAAGAAGATACTACAAATCCGGATGTACTTTATCTTAATGAAAAATCAAGAAACGGTCTAATTACACCTAATATAGATTGCATCATGGGTTTAGGATATGGAACTTATTTTGGAGATAAAAAATGGCATTTTGATATTTCACTAGGCTATGAATTACAAGCGATCTTTAACCAAAATTACATGAGAGAAGAGAATAACAAATTAAATGCTGCGGGGACTTTTAGGGGATACGTAAAGGAAACGGGAACTACTTTAGGTCTTCATGGTATAACAGCGGCTTGTCGTTTAGATTTTTAAGAAAAGGAATACTATTGTATAAGCAAGCGCTCCCTTTAGAAAGAAGGGTGTGCTTGCTTTATTCACTCTTCCTGTTTTTTGCTTATCAAAGATAAGAAAGTTAGATCAAAAATATAAGGAATAGATTAAGCAAGATAAAAAATATTTGAAAATAAATGCATATTAGAATATAAGAAGGATAAGTTTGTTAAAAAATCAAAAGGAGAAATCCATGAAGAAGAACATTTTGTTAACCCTAGGGCTAGCTGCAATGGCTTTTACAAGCCAAGCTTTCACAAGCGATGCTTGCACAGATGTGCAGCCCACACCCCAAGGGTTTGATCAAGGTTATGGGGTTGATCAAGGTCAACTTCCTGCAGGGTATAATGCACCGAGTCGAATTGCAACAGCCGGTTCATGGAGTGCCTTTATTTCAGCTAGTTTTATTTACTGGCTACCAAAAGAAAAAGGTCTGGAAGTTGCTGCAACCAGTGACTCTGTAGACGGATCTAATCCTCTACATACTACTATTCACGATGTAGGACATGAGTATAAGCCCGGATTTAAAGTAGCGCTTGGATTCAATATAGATCATGACAACTGGGTTATTGACTTTGGATATACAAGATTTCACTCTAGACACGGCAAAAGTGCTCATGTAAATACAGATACCGGAGAACTAGTTCCCTACTTCTTACAATCTGACAACAATAATAGTTATATTTTTTCACATGCCAGTGCTAAGTGGCGAGTAAATATGGATTTATTGGAAGTGAACTTATCAAGACCGTTTTATAACGGAAGACACCTCACTTTAAGTCCTGTCGCCGGTATTCGTGGCGGTTGGCTGGGTCAAAAATATGGAGCTAAATATACCGAAATTGATAATGGAGACGTATATTTTGCTGCTCATCAAAAATCATGGTTGGTAGGTCCTCAAGCTTGACTAAATGCAAGATGGCTATTAGGTATGGGATTCAGATTCTTTGGAGACATGACTGCAGCTCTTTTCTATCAAAGATTCAATTTAACCAGTGCTCAGACTCAAGCAGAAGATCCTGTTACTACAAACTACATGCATACTCATCATGTAAAAAGTCTTTTCTCTCCTTATTTTGATATCAACTTAGGACTTGGCTATGGATCCTATTTCTGTGATAGCAAATGGCACTTTGATTTATCTATTGGGTATGAGTTTCAAATCTATTGGGAACAAAATCATATCCGTTATATAGAAAATGATCTGAACTCCTCTGGAACGTTACGAGGTTTCGGATCAGGAAACGCTGCCAATCTTTTACTACATGGATTGACGGTTACAGCTAGAGTTGATTTCTAAAAAAGACGTTCTTTTTAATCCCCTCATGAGAATTCTTGAGGGGATTTTTATTTTCTCTAAAAATTAGCCTTAAGAAAATAAATTTCAATAAATTAGAAATCCTTTTCGTTTCAATTATTTATGAAATTAAAGCCAAATTAAAAAAAACATTTGAAAAAAATCATAAAAAAGGATATTAATTGAAATTAAGCATAAATATAAATTCCAAGGGGGATTTTCAATGAAAAAAACAATCTTACAAACCCTAGGGATAGCTACCGTAGCTCTCATCGGGCAGGCTTTTTGTGATAGTCCGGTCGATGCTCAACCAGCTACTAAGGGCTATGAACAGGGCTATGGTGTTGATGAAAATCAACTACTAGGCGGATACAACGCTCCCGGTAGAATCGCAGTCGACGGTTCCTGGAGTGCATTTATATCAGCCAGCTTTATATATTGGTTACCCAAAGAAAAGGGATTAGAATCTTGTGTTACCCGTGACAATACAGTTCCAATGGGAGCTCGAGTTGCCAATATGAATCATGAATTCAAACCAGGCTTTAAAGTAGGTCTTGGATTTAATTGTGATCATGACAATTGGGTAGCTGCAATAGGATATACCCGTTTTCATTCCAACCATAGCAACAAACATGCTAGCGTAAGCTCAACTACACATAATTTAGCTCCTCTTTGGCTAAAATATGACAATACGGTTGGCAACACTGTAGGGTTTATAAAGGCATCAGGTAAGTGGCGCTTAAACATGGACATTTTAGATTTGGAAATGTCCCGACCTTTCTATTTGGGAAGACATCTTACTTTCACTCCAGTAGCCGGTCTTCGTGGCGGTTGGATAAATCAACGTTATAAACCAAAATATCACCATGAATACTACGGATGGGTCAACTCCTTCCACAAACAAAATTCATGGTTAGTCGGACCCAGAGCCGGGATTAATTCTCGATGGCTTCTTGGTGCAGGCTTCCGCTTCTCCGGAGATATTGCTGCTGCATTATTGTATCAGAGATTCAAAAACCACATGATAGAAGCTGATCTAACAGCTCCAACGACCGCATATATGTCTTCTAACGAGACAAAAGGTCTTGTCACGCCACATCTTGACATTAATCTTGGTCTTGGTTGGGGAAC
>JBAXUO010000095.1:0-6520 GCA_037129625.1 Chlamydiota bacterium | reverse complement strand
ACTATCATTAGAGCATTTGGAAAGATAGGCTTCAAGAAGGCTTCTAATTAACAATGTATGTAAACTTCTATCTACCTCGTCTATTACATAAACTTTTTTCGATTGAATTGCAGAGATTTCCAAAAAAGCAGGAAGAAGATCAATGACTCGCTGAGAGCCATCCGATTCTTGCCTCATATCAAATTTAGTTTCTGTACCATCAGCATTTAAGTGATAAGTGACTAATTTTTTAGAGATCAACTCACCATTTTTTCGAGAAACCACAAAGCGCTCATTCATTAATGAAGACAAGAATCTTACAGTCGCACCTTCCGGCAAGACTTCTCTCAAATTCATCTTTGAAGTTTCGTCTAGCGGTAGATTTTCAAAGAGGATTTCTTCACCACCAAGACGTGATATTCCGGTATCAAGTTGAGGCAACATTTTATTCATTGTTGCATATAACGGATGTCCTTCATCCAAGAACTGTTCAAAGGGTTCAAATCTTGAGTCGGGAGCTATTAATTCCAGAGAATCCTTAAACCAATCATACACGGGTTTAAAAACATCAATTTTTTGAGAAACTGAATTAGTAAGAAAAAGTTGGTTATCGCGTGTACCCTTGAAAGCAAAAAGGAGTGATTGGTCATCTTTTAAAGATGGGTCAAAATTAGGTTCTCCGGAGACTCGATGGTATAGTGTTTTTTCTTTATTACCAGAAATATGAACTAATTTCTCTTCTAGAATAATTTTACGGGTAACAGAGAAACTGAGTACATAAATTGTTTCATTAATTAACAATTCAAACTCAAAATAAGCAGGCTGGTCAATTTTCTGCAAATTTCCAGATCTAAAGGTATCTACAGCAATTAAGCTGTAAGGTTGCGTTCCCTTAACAATAAGCCCTTTAGCAAAATTAAGAGCCTTAAAGAGATTGGTTTTTCCGGATGCATTTCCACCATATACAGCGGCAACAGGTAAAACTCCTAACTTAAATTTGGCAATGTTAGGAATATGCCCCCTATGTTGACGCTCGCGACTTGCTATTAATGAGAAAGACGCGCGATTTTGGAATGACATCCAATTTTCAATTGAAAATCGAATCAGCATAGAAAAAGCCTCCTTATGAGTTAATTTCTCTTAACATACCCTCATTTTAGCAGATTTAGAGCAATTTATCAAGCACTAAAGAGAAAAAATCTCGTAAATCAACTGCTTATATCAATGTTTTCAGGGGAACACATAGCCAACTTATTATTAGATCCTTTCCCTAAAACTTTTTATGAAACTAAATTTTTAAGTGCTTTGCGAACTTATAGCTAATGAGCGCCATAGATTTGCTATTTTTATATGCATCTTCCTCATGAGACAAATCGAGTAATTTTTGCCCACCGTCTGGTCTAACTAATTTTGCTACAAACTCAAGGATTTCCTTTTCAGAAGCACTAAAAAAGGTTAAATCTGCAGTTTTAACGGTTTGTAAAGTGTGTCCCTCCGCTTGGATCAGCGTTTTTTCAAGGAGCATAAAATCGATTAGATTTTGATATTGTTGAGGACAAGGACCGTATTCCAAATGAGCATACCTTGCGCCGGTAATGCTCTTACCATAAAGTTGATAATGTTTAAAATCTGCATAGAACAAAGCTTTGTTCAAAAAAAGAGGACTTTTTGCAAACTCTATGAGATATAGAACTGCTTGCTTAAAAAGTTCCCAGCTAAAGCGGCGATCTCCACTATAAATATCAGGAGGGTGACTTTTCCAATGAACATTAAGTGCACTATATTCTGCATAGGCTTCATCGCATTTTAATCGTATATGTTCATCCTGACCTACATCTTGAACAAAATATGTTTCCCAGCGTTTTATACTCGCTTCGCCAACCTTTAAATAATTTGCAAATGCAGCTTGTGACATGCCGAATAAAGACCGATAATTCACAATTTCGTCAGAGGTTAATAATCCATGTGTCTTGCGATATGTATCTGCAGACGCTTTTCTTAGCTGACTCATTTGTTCATCGTTCATAAGCTGGTTATGGCACCTCGTACAAACCATCGCAGGAACAACAACTTCAACTTCCTCTCCCTTTACTTCTGGAGTAAACCGATAGTTCTTTTCTTCAAACTTCTCTCCGCCACAATGTAAACATTTCATAACAAATCCTTGCTTCTATGTAGAGATATGTAATAATACAGGCTCTCTTTCAGAGCAAATTTAATGTACATTTTTTTTCTCAACTTTTGACTGTTCCAACAAAAAGCGAACAGCTCTTGGTTTTTTGTCGCATGCTCGTAAGACCTTTGGGGAGGTCTTGCGCCCGCATAATCCTTGGGGTTGATCTCTTCTAAGAGTTCTAAGATCAGCTTCCAAACCTGGTTTGGGGATTCTATTTCTAATTCGTAGAGCTCTCCCACAGCTTTACCCAAATTGGCGTATACCCCATTTTGAGCAATCAAAGCAGCTTTAGCTGCTTTAATTTTTACGTTCAACTCCTTCACTGAAGGTCGATTGGAATACATACCTTCCTATAATTATATTGTAGCATCATATGATACCAAAAATCAACTAAAAAAACCAATTAAATATAGTATTTAACTAATAATTAGAGAGTTAGGTTAAATGGCAACTTGAGCTCAACTTACGATTGCAAAGGCTTTGCATGGGTGATTTTAAAAGATAAAGAATCCCTAAAAAAGGTTAAATTTTTAACTGTTGAGTTTCACCGATTATCTCCTGATGGTAGCTTTGATATCTATGATCGTTCGATAGATCTTCATGAAAAAGCAAGAAAATTTGTGAGAGATGCTGGTTTTAAGATTTTATTCGAAAGATATCATACTGTTGATGCCGGGATTATTTTAGCTCAAAGGATTAAAGAAAATATTTAGTAGCCTAAAGACTCTCTCAAGCAAGATAAGTTACAAGGAATGATTTATCCGATTCTCATGGCGGTAAAAAAAATTATTGATATAGGTTCATTCTTTTAGAAAAAATAGCTTGCCTTCCTATATCTTCCAAAAATCGATTATAGTATGATGTGTTTTTTACAAAATTTGGATTATGGGAAAATTATCTTTTTCTTTGGAACAAGCTGTAGAGCTTCTTTCTTCTGTAGAAGGAAAAGTTCTTTCTTCGGATGAAAGAAAAAAACTTTCCTTAGAGCTCTCTTCTTACATCCATCAAGAACTGCTCAGCAAAGAATCGCCCCAAGAACAAAAGCTCCAAAAACACCAAATTGCCCTTTTAAAAGATCCTAAAACTCGTTCTTTGCTTTTCCATCTTATCGATCAATCGTTTCGATCTTCCTCATTCCAGAAAACAGGGAATCAAATTGCTTTTTTACTTTTAACTCATGGCATACCACAAACCCTTCCTATTTCGACCCATCTAAAGCTTTTTCTTTTCAAATTGTTTCGAAAAAGCTTTCCGAAACAATGCATATCTTCCGTCCAAGAAGAAATAAAAAAACAGGTTTTTGATCGAACTCTTCCCTACGAAAACATTTCTTCTCTTTTCATTAAAAACTCATTTTTAAAAAATTTAGCTCTTGTGGACGACCTATTTTTAGGAGAAGAGGAAAGAAAAAAACGTCTAAAAACACTAAAGAGTATTTTAGAAAATCCCGATGTCACCTATCTCTCCATTCGAACAACAGATCTGCTTCCCTCCATTCCTCTTGGAGAAGACGAAAGCATTGATATTTTAGTCTCCTCTTTACAAGAGCTCTATGAAGTAGCAAAACAAAGCTCTTTCCAAAAATTTATCTCGTTATCCGCAGAAAGTTATGATCATTTGTTATTAGCTCATCAAGCATTCAAAAAAACATTGGATCTTCCTTCCTTTTCTTTTTTTTCAGCAGGCATTGTACTTCCGGCCTATTTTCCCGACTCTTTTGAAATCCAAAAAGACCTTACTGAGTGGGCAAAAAAAAGAAAGGCTTTTATTAAAATCACTCTGGTTAAAGGGGGCTTTTTAGGAAAAGAACAAATCATCGCAGGGAAAAAAGGATGGATCCAACCTACCTTTCCTACCAAAATTGAAACGGATGCCAATTTTAAAAAAATGATCCTTTGGGGAACTCAAAAAAAACATTTTTGCCATGTTCACTTAGGTGTGGCCACGCAAAATCTCTTTGATCTTTCCTTTTTTCTTTTATTACAAAGAGAAAACCATCTTTCTTTAGAAGGGGAAATCGAACTTTTTGAAAAAAAATCAACTACCTTACAAAACATTATTCTTAACCTTTCTTCTTCTCCCGTTCGATTATTTTCTCCTTTTAACCCTTCCGGACAACCGGCTCATATTTCTTCTTATGTTATTCAAAAAATGTCATCTCAAATAGGTCAAGATGCTTTTTTCTCTTCTTCTTATGAAGAACAAGAAGAAGTATTTTTACAAAGCCTTTCAGAAATTGATTCTGTGACTTCCTCGCCGAGAAGAGACTTAAAAGAAAAAGCAGAACCTTTTTCTTTTCATCGCTTTGAAAATGAATCTGACTCGCCGGATTTATCACTATCTCAAGATACAAGATTTTTGGATGTATATCCTATTTCAGTAGGATCTCAAGAAATTTTCTCTACTCCTTACGAAAAGAAAAAAAATCCATTTCTGGAATATAATCTTTACAGCTATGTCTTAGCTAATGCTCTCCAAGTCCAAGAGGCTGTTGAAAAATCAAAAAGCGAATGGAAAAACTTTTCTTTTTCTCAAAAATCCCAAATCTTGCATCAAGCAGCGCAACTGCTGAGTAAAAAAAGAAAAGATTTTCTATTTCTTCTAGCTAATGATGGGGGGAAAATTCTTTCTGAGGCTAGCGAAGAAATCGATCGAGCCATTGATAGTATTGAATACTATCGTCTTCGAATGGAGAAGCAAAGATCTCTATTAGACCTTACTTGGGAACCGAAGGGACTTGTTTTGATTCTTTCTTCGTGGCGACAAGGCTGTCTTTTTCCTGCAGGCAGCATCGCGGCTTCATTGATCTCAGACAATAGTGTTTTATTCAAGCCTTCTTTAGAAACGATAGCTTTGAGTTGGGAAATAGCGAAAATCTTTTGGGAGGCAGGAGTTCCTAAAGAAGCTTTACAATTCCTACCGACAACCGATCGCATTATTCAAGAAGTGTTACTAGAGCCAAGGAGAATCCAAAAAGTTCTTTTTTCCGGAAGAAAAAAAACCGAAGAGCTTTTAGTTCAATCGTACCCCGGCATTTCTTTTTCTTCTTTAACCGAAGGCACTAACACTCTAATAGTCACAGCTTCTGCTGATAAAAAGTTAGCTCTTCATAATCTTCTTTCTTCTGCTTTTTATCATGGAGGGCAAGATTTCTTTTCTGTTTCCATTGCCATTTTGGAAAGAGAAATCTATGAAGATCTGACTTTTCGCAATGAGCTTCGGGATGCCGTGGCTTCATTACAAATAGGTCACGCTTCCGATAAAAACACTCATATTCCCTATCTCATGGGACCTTTGACAGAAGAAAATAAAAGATCTTTTTATAAATTAGAAAGAAATGAAGGCTGGCTTTTAGAATCCAAATTTCAACGTTATAACCCTCTTTTAGTCTCCCCCGGAATCAAATTAGGGCTTACGAAAGATAGTTATAGTTATACCCATCGTCCTTTTGCTCCATTTTTAGGTTTGATGGCAGCTAATGATTTTTCTGAAGCTTTAACATTAGCCAACCAAATTAAAAATCCTTTAAGTGTCAATCTACAAAGTCTTGATCAAAGAGAACATATTCGTTGGAGAAAAAAAATTCTAGGTACACAGCAAACCATTAATGTGCCGACCTCCACTTATGGAGTAAGAAAAGCCCCATTTGGTTCAACGCCAAAGCTTGGAGGTCCTAATTTTTTAACTACGTTAACGCGTCCCAAACAATATTCCCTTCCTCAAGAAAAATTTCCATTGAATAAGAAGTTACAATGGCTTTTGTCCGTTGTTGATAAGTTTTCTTTTACAGAAGAAGAAAAGAAAGTCTTTGAAAAAAGTTTGTATAGTTACAGTTACTGGTGGCACCGAATGGAGAACCCTCAAGACCCTACAAAACTCTTAGGTCAAGACAATTTGTTTGGGTATATTCCTAAAAAAGTCACCCTACGTATGGATGAGCCCCAAAAACTTTTAGATGGACTTAGAGTCTGCGGAGCCGCACTGGCGTGCCTGGCTCCTTTAGAAGTATCTTCCTCTCTTATACAATTTCAAGAGATCGCTTCTTTAGTGCAAGTGGTAGAAGAAAATGAACAATGTTTTCTGGATCGACTACCGCAAGGAAACATTTCTTTTTTACGTCTTGTTTCTAGTCCATCCCTATCCTTACTTCAACGAGCGACGCTATCTAATTGTACGATATTAGACGCTCCCATACTTGCAAACGGAAGATACGAGCTTTTAAACTATCTAGAAGAAGTTTCCTTAACTTATGATTATCATCGTCATGGAAGTTTAGGCATAAGAGAAGCGGAACTTCGAAAAACTCCTTTGTGACTTTCCGCAGGGCAAGCCCTGACGGCTTCAGTCTAGTTCGGCAACATAATG
>JBAXUO010000094.1:0-6544 GCA_037129625.1 Chlamydiota bacterium | reverse complement strand
CATTTAGCCTCCAAAGCTATCACCGAATAGTAATGATGCATGTAAATCTCATAGCGAGAGACAAGCTCTTTTGCAGTAAATACCTTATGCTTTTCAAAAAGATCTAGACTCTTCTTCTCTTTCCATACTTGCAGAGCCTCAGGTGTCGTTTTTAGATTTAATAGTCCCCTTTTTTTAGCCTCTTGGCGCCAACTTTCCGTATAGTTGTCCCCATTAAACAAAATCCTTTTATGAGACTGCACCATCTCTTGAAGTATCACTTGCAGCGATAAATCAAAATTTTTCCCCTCCGAAAGGGCCTTTTCTAACTTTGTACAAATCCCATCCAAAGCCTCCGCTACAATCGTATTTAAAACTATATTCGGATCCGCCAAACTCATGTTCGACCCCACCGAACGAAATTCAAACTTACTCCCCGTAAAAGCAAAAGGAGAGGTTCGATTCCGATCACTTATATCTTTAGGTAAATGAGAAAGAGCCTCTAAACCTAAATCAATTTTCTCTGCCTTTTTTGAAGACTTCACAATATCTTTCTCAATCTGCTCAATAATATCAAAAAGCTGATCCCCTAAAAATATCGAAAGTATCGCAGGCGGCGCTTCATGCGCCCCCAACCGATGATCGTTACCGGCAGAAGCCACTGTGGCTCTAAGAAGCCCGGCATATGTATCCACAGCTTCCATCACCGCACAAAGTAGAGTTAAAAATTTCGCATTGTCGTGGGGATTTTCTCCGGGAGAAAACCAATTCTTACCATCCGTCCCAAATATCGACCAATTATTATGCTTACCCGATCCATTCACCCCTTGAAAAGGCTTCTCATGCAAAAGACAAGCTAAATTATGCTTCTCCGCCGTCGTTCGAAGAATCTCCATTAACAACATATTATGATCTACGGCCAAATTTAGTTCTTCATACACAGGAACAATTTCAAATTGCGAAGGAGCCACCTCATTATGGCGAGTTTTCGCAGGAATACCCATCTTCCACAGCTCCCTATCCAAATCCTCCATAAATGCCATCACACGCCTTTTAATAGCGCCAAAATAATGGTCTTCCAACTGCTGATGCTTAGCCGGCACCCGTCCAAAAAGAGTTCTCCCTGTTTGCACAAGATCCATCCGATCAAAAAAGAAATCCCGATCGATCAAAAAATATTCTTGCTCGGGACCCAAAGCAATATAAGGTTTTGCCGTCTCTTTAATGTTAAAAAGCTTACCCAAACGCTCTATCTGCTTGGTAAGAGCCTTCTTCGATCTAAGTAAAGGCGTCTTGGCATCTAACGTTTCCCCATGATAGCCACAATAGATCGTCGGTATACAAAGAGTAGAGCAATTCACTCCCTCTTTAATAAATGCAGGACTCGTAGGATCCCAAGCCGTATATCCCCTCGCTTCAAAAGTCGCTCTAAGACCTCCTGACGGAAAACTAGAAGCATCCGCTTCCCCTTGCACTAGCTCAGATCCCAAAAATTGTATAAGAGCCCCACCCTCTTGATCCGGGATAATAAATGAATTGTGCTTTTCAGCGGTTCCCCCTGTTAAAGGCTGAAACCAATGAGTAAAATGAGTCGCTCCTTTTTCCAATGCCCAATTTTTCATCGCATCCGCCACTTCATCGGCAATCGAAGGATCTAACAATCCCCCTTCCTGAATAGTTTTAGAAAGAGATTGAAAAGCTTTATCCGAAAGATAATTTTTCATCACCTTAATACTAAATACGTTTTCTCCGTAGGGAAACATAAAACACTCCTATCTTATTAAAGTGTATTCTATAAGAAGTTGGAGAAATGGATAAACAAAATTAGTCAAAAGAAGAGGCAGAAGAAATTTTTGTTTTCCAAAGAGAAAAGATTTCTTCGGCGCTCCTATCCATACAGTTTCTAGTTTGACAAGAACGAAGATGCGGACATCTTTTTGGAAAAGTTTTTTTATGAGAACATCTCCCTTGTATAGAAACACACTGTTTTCCTAAAGGAGCAAAAAGAGAAGATTGGCTCGGACCAAATACTGCTAAAAGTGGTGTAGAGGTCAATCCCGCCAGATGCAAAAGACTCGAATCTACACTGATAATCAAATCCATCTCTTTCATCACACGCTGCAAAAGAGGAAGGGAAATTTTGGGCAGAACTTCACTATGGGAAGAAGAGGCTAATGTTTGGACATAGGCTCTCTCTTCTTCAGAGCCCCAAACCCAATAAAATATCGGAGAACTATTCTGAGAAAAAAGAGACACAAGATCCGAGAGGATTTTTGGAGACATTTCTTTACTCTTCCAACGAGAGTGGGGGCATATCAAAATCTTATACCTATTTTTTGGAAAAACTATTGGAAAAGGCTCTTGAGAGACTAAAGATATTTCTTTTGTCAAAAAAGAAAGATCCTCTTTCTTGCCTAAACCTTGTTGTACAAGAAAGAGATATTGCTCTCGCATATTTCTCTTTATAGGGACCCTTATGTGTGTAGAGGTTGTCAGCCAATTGGGCCACTCAGGCACCGATCGAAAGTCATACCCTATTTTTTTTCTACCTTTGGAAAATAGGGTAATAAGACCCGATTTGCAATTTCCTTGTAAATCAAAAACATAATCATAATCCGTTTGCCGAAGGAAACGAAAAAAAGAACGTATTTCAGAAAAATATTGTATACCATTTTTTCGAAAACGATGACTATCAAAAGAAATCACTCGGTCCACTTGGGAATAAGACAAAAGAAGATCCACATAATCTTTTTCTACGACCCAATCTATCTGAGATGAAGGAATCTTGGCTTTGATATATTCTACAACCGAAAATGTTTGAAGAATATCCCCAAGAGCCGACGTTTTAACTAGAAGAATCTTTTTCATACTTTTTTAAAGAAGGAATTAAAAGGAAAAATTCATCCGGAATAGGAGCTCTAATCATGATCTTCTTTTGTAAATAAGGATGAACAAAAGAAATACGCCAACTATGAAGCATCAGACGAGCCACAGCACCCGGAGAAGAAAACTCCTTACAATACTGATAGTCACCCAAAATAGCATGTTTTTTTTCCATTAAATGGACTCGAATTTGATGCATTCTTCCCGTTACAGGACGGCAAAGAACAGCGGAGCGCTTTTTCACTTGTCCAATCACAGTATAATAGGTAGTAGAAGGAAGACCGGTGTGTGAAGAACCCCAAATCGTCTGACCTTGAAACTCCCCTATTTTTCGAAGAAGACTCTCAATTTTCCCTTGCTTTTCCTTAAATACTCCATCGACAATCGCAATATACTCTTTTTTAACTTCACGTTTAGCAAAAAGATCCATCATCTTTTCTCTGACATCTCTGGTTTTTGCTAAAATCCAAACCCCACTAGTACCCCTATCTAAACGGTGAACAGGATAAAGTCTTTCCTTCTTCTCTTCAGAAATCCAGCCGGAGGGCTTATTGACAATAAACAAATACTCATCTTCATACAAGGTGGTTTGAACACCTTCTTTTTGGGAAAGAGTCATCTTCTCCCAATTATTGTCCAAGGCAACATAATCGCCAACTTCCACTTGAGTACTAGAAAAACACTGAACTTTGCCATTGACCTGACAAAGTCCTTTTTCAATCACTTTTTTAAACGTATTTAAAGACAAAGAACTTCGTGTCTTCTCTTGCAAAAAAGAAGTCAGTCGTACCTTTTTAGTTACCTGCCAAATTAACTGCTTATCGTTCATAGTGTTTTTTCCTGAGGAAGCGTCTGTAAAAACTCTACCAAAAGCCGTACACCGGACGCGGTTCCTCGAGTCGAATAATACCCCTTAGGTTCACTAAGATAAGCAACACCTGCTATATCTAAATGAGCCCATGAAAAACCTTCTTTCACAAATTCTTGTAAAAATAAAGCAGCCGTTATCGACGAAGCCTTCCCGGCAGCTCCGATATTTTTCAGATCCGCGATATCGGACTTAAGCATTTTTTTATACCCATCATGCAAAGGAATACGCCAAATCAATTCCCCGGTTTTTTTCGAAGCCATTTCTAATTGTTTAGCCAATTCATCGTTGTTGGAAAATAACCCACTGATCTCTTCTCCTAATGCAACCACTATAGCCCCGGTTAATGTCGCTAAATCGATAATCCGAGTAGGGTGTAAGCGATCGATAGCATAAGCAATAGCATCGGCTAAAATCAATCTTCCTTCCGCATCCGTATTAGCAATTTCAACTGTTTTTCCCGAAAACCCCTTGGCTACATCTCCCGGTTTAAAGGCTCTTGAGCCAATCGCATTGTCTGTTGCAGGAATCACCCCGGTTACATTTATCGGAAGACCTAAAGAAGCAATCACTGACATGGTTCCAAGAACAATAGCAGCTCCCGACATATCAACTTTCATAGTCTCCATGCCAGTCGACGGTTTTAAACTAAGACCACCTGTATCATAGGTGATCCCCTTTCCTATCAAAACCGTATGGTCCTTACTAGCTTTGTTCCCTGTATAGCAAAGAAGAGTAAAGGTGGGTTCTTCTGCAGAGGCTTTATTCACGGCTAAAAGAAGTCCCATCTTTTCTTTTTCAATTTGCGTTTTATCTAAAATAGTAACTTTAAGGTTGGAAGAACATTTTTCTAAAGACTTTGCAATTTCCGAGAGTTTTTTTGCCGTTTTATAATCGGCATTTTGGTTTACCAAATCTCTAGCTAAATAAACTCCGGAAGAGATGAATTCTACTTTCTGAATGATGGAATGAAAGCGTTCATCCAAATCGACAAGAATAATTTTCTCGACAGGAACCGTCTTTTTCTTCTCATCCGTCTTCCATTTTTCAAAGACATAAGCAGCTAAAAACAACCCCTCACAAACAGATTGAACCACCTGCTCTTTAGAAAGAGCAGGAAGCTCGGGAACCATTATAGAAACCGCTTTACATTTCTTTTTCTGAGAGGCTTTTATTACTGCTGCATAGCTATTGCGGATACTTTCTTCATTCACCTTTGCTTCTGATCCTAAGCCCAAAAGAATGACTCTTTTTTCATTTTCTCGATAAAAGAAAAAAATCTCTCCTTCTTCTCCACGAAAATCTAGCAATTCCACAGGTGGTAAAGAAGCATATTCTTTTTTCTGACAAGCAAGGACAGCTTTTTCTTTACCCTCAAAAAAAGGAATCACTAAACAATCCGATACAGCCAAATCTTTAGAAGCAACAATTTTCATATTTTAAAACTCTTAAAAAGGTATTTCATCATCTGCAACAGAGGTTGTGCCGGAAGCAGAGGTTCCGAAATCGAAAGCTGCAAACTCTTCTGTAGAAGTATTTGTTTTCTGAGAGGAAGCAACAGCTGCAGGAGCTACAGCCTCTGATTTTACAGCGCTTGTCTCCCCTTTCTCAGATTTTCCGCCAAAAGGACTAAACATTACATGTTTAGCTGTAATACTCATAGAAATTTGAGATTTTCCCTCACGATCGACAAAGATTTCGGGTTTGTCCATCTCACCCACGACCATGACAGAGCTTCCTTTTTTCAAATAGGAAATCATTTTATCATACTGTTCGCCCCAAACACTCACTCTCCACCAAACTGTCTCATCTTTCCCCCCCTTTCGAACGCGGGTCGCTACACGAAGCGTTGTGACTTTTTGGCCGGAAGAAGTAAATCTTACATCCGGATCAGCACCTAAATTTCCTGCAATATGTACAATAATCATATAAAATCTCCTTGTATGGAAAAGAACATTATTAGAGAGTTTTTTTTAATGATCAAGGGAAAACCAAGAAATTATCTCTAAATATAAGTTATCTTTACCCAGCTTCCGGCTCTACTTGTCTTTCATAATGACGGAACATGTAAAAAACCACAAAAATCCAACAACAAAATACTACTATGGACATACAACCCGTCAAAAGAAGTATGTTGATAGGTAAAAATATTTGTACGATCAAAAGAAATACGGAAGCAAAAGCTTTAGCAGATCGATAAACAAACACGTCAATCACCGCTTTTGCTCGGAACTTCTCATCCAATTTCATAGGAATATATAACATCTCTCGAATCACGGTAAAAAAAGAATAATCCATGGTCTTGATAGTCGCAAAAGAACAAGCGGCCACAGAAAATGAAGGGAAAAGGAGGAGAAAAATTGCATTTACATTCAACAAAACCGGAACCAGCAAATGACTTTTCTTCAATCCAAAGCGTTGTAAGAAGAAAAAAGTTCCAAAAAATTGTAAAAATACCGTGCATCCATTGGTCACACTTAATAACCAACCCATGTACTGGGTCCGTTTATCAACAGTAGGAATCGCATTTTCTACAAAAATATTGAACTGATAATCCACAAAAGCCACTGATATCTGCATCAAAAGAACAATGCAAAGAACAAATAACAAAAGCTTAGAATTTTTAATCAAAGAAACTACGGAAGAAAGCTTAACTCCGGAAGCTGAAAAACTTTCTTGAAAAGTAGCCGCATTTTTATTTTGCCGAATCGCCATTTGATAAGATAAAAAAAGAAAAAAATAAATAAAAACAGTAAAGAAAAATAGATTTTGCGTCCCAATTCTAGTCGCCAACGTAGCAGAAATTAAACCTCC
>JBAXUO010000093.1:0-6613 GCA_037129625.1 Chlamydiota bacterium | reverse complement strand
GCCTAAAAAGGCCTTCCAAAAACTAATTGGTGCACTAGAAGGTTGAATGCAGCTAATTTTATCATTTTCAAAGATTTAATTCAATTTATTCTAAAAATTTCTTGCTTGCAACAATATCCTCCATCCTCTAATGTGTCAGTAGATTTCATTGAATAAAAATCATAAATGCTTGGAAAACAAGGACATAATGATATGGCTGATTGGATCCGCACCTTTGACTCCATCTCCCTTACAGACATTCCCATCGTCGGAGGGAAAAACGCCTCTCTCGGCGAAATGATCCGAACCCTCCAATCCAAGCATATCCACGTCCCCGACGGCTTCGCCACAACCGCCTCTGCTTACCAGCACTTCTTTACAGAAAATCACCTCTACGAAAAAATCTCCTCCCTTTTACAAAAATACCAAAAAGGTCACATTTCTCTGCAAAAAGCCGGAAAAAAGATAAGAGAATACATACTTAAAGGAAATTTTTCAAAACCTTTTTATGAAGAGATCCTCAGGGCATACAAAGATCTTAGCAAAAAATATAACACCTACCCCCTCGATGTTGCTGTACGTAGCAGTGCGACCGCAGAAGACCTCCCCGACGCTAGTTTTGCCGGACAACAAGAATCCTATCTACACATCCAAGGCGAAAAAGAACTTCTTACTGCCTGCAAAAAATGCTTCGCATCTCTTTTCACCGATCGAGCCATCTCTTATAGAGAAGCAAAAGGTTTTGATCATATGAAAGTCTCTCTTTCCGTCGGAGTTCAAAAAATGGTCCGCTCAGACAAAGGTGGTTCCGGTGTCATGTTTACCATTGATACAGAAACCGGATTTCCCAATGTAATCCTGATTAGCGCTGCCTTCGGACTTGGAGAAAATGTGGTTCAAGGAACTATCAACCCCGATGAATACCTTGTATTCAAACCCTTTCTACATAAAAAAAACATTATTCCCATCATTGAAAAAAAACTCGGAACCAAACAAAAAAAACTCATTTATTCTTCCGGTAAAAACAAAACAAAGAATATCCCTGCTACTTCAAAAGAACAAAAATCATTCGTGCTTCAAGATGATGAAATCATTCAACTCGCCTCATGGGGTAAACTAATAGAAGACGAATATAAAAAACCCATGGATATTGAATGGGCAAAAGATGGACTCACCCAAACCTTATTTATTGTCCAAGCTAGATCCGAGACGGTTGAATCTAAAAAGATGAAAACGGCTCTCAGCAGCTTTTCTTTAAAAGAAGTCGGGAAAAAAATTCTCGAAGGCTCTGCAATTGGAGAATCTATTGCATGTGGTAAAGTACAAATTATCAAAAATGTAAAAGATATCGAATCTTTCCAAGAAGGCTCCATCCTTGTCACCGAAATGACCTCACCCGATTGGGTCCCTATCATGAAAAAAGCCAAAGGAATTATTACCAATAAAGGAGGCAGAACTTCTCACGCCGCTATCGTCAGTAGAGAGCTCGGAGTTCCCGCTATCGTCGGATCGGAAAAAGCCACAAAAATTTTAAAAAAAGGACAAAAAATCACTTTATCCTGCGCGGAAGGAGATAAAGGATTTGTATATGAAGGCTTTTTGGAATACGAAGAAAAAGAAATCAATGCAGCCGACCTTCCCAAAACATCCACCCCTATTATGATGAATATCTCTAGTCCCATGTCAGCCTTCCGATGGTGGCAGCTCCCGACTAAAGGGATTGGACTGGCCCGAATGGAATTCATTATTCAAAATATTATCAAAATCCATCCGATGGCGCTCACCCATTTTCATAAAGTACATGATCTTGCTACAAGAAAAATCATAGAAAAGATTACAGAAGGTTACAAAAAGAAAGAGGAATACTTTATCGACACTCTATCTCAAAGCATAGCCAAAATTGCAGCCTCTCAATACCCCAACCCTGCGATCGTCCGAATGAGTGATTTCAAAACCAATGAATATGCAAACCTCATTGGGGGCTCTTTTTTTGAATTTACCGAAGAGAACCCCATGCTAGGCTTCCGAGGGGCCTCTCGTTATTATAGCTCAAGATATCGAGATGGTTTTGCCTTAGAATGTCTCGCTATGAAAAAAGCCCGAGACGAAATGGGCTTTACGAATATAATTCTAATGATCCCCTTTTGCAGAACCCCTGAAGAAGCAGATAAGGTTTTACATATCCTAGAAAAAAACGGTCTCAAAAGAGGAAAAAACGGCCTTGAAGTCTACGTAATGTGTGAAATACCTTCGAATATAATTTTAGCAGATGAATTTGCCGATCGATTTGATGGGTTCTCCATTGGTTCTAACGACTTAACTCAGCTTATTTTAGGGGTAGACAGAGACTCGGAAGAGCTTTCCTATCTCTTTGACGCCCGAAATGATGCGGTGAAAAAAATGATCTCTCAGGTTATTCAAGCGGCCCATAAAAAAAATCGAAAGGTTGGAATTTGCGGGCAAGCGCCCTCTGACTATCCCGACTTTGCCGAATTTTTGGTTCAAGAAGGCATTGATTCGATTTCGTTAAATCCCGATAGTGTGATCGAAATCATTCCCAAAATTGCAGCCATTGAGAAAACTCTTAGAAAAAAAACCTGATAGTAAAAAATTAATATTTCTTTCTCAAGCCTTTATAAAAAATCTTTTTTGCACATTCTGCGAAAAGAATATATAGGATAAGGATTCCCACTATAGCCAAAGCAAAAGGCCATGAATCCGTCGAAAAGGAAAACAATCTCCCCAAAGGAGTGTAAGGAACGAGAAGAGTAAAAATCACCGTAGAAAACACAGATAAGGCTAAATATTTTCCGGGTAAGCTTTTATAAAAAGGTTTTCGGGTACGTATCACCAAAGTAATTAAGGAAGCGGATAGAACCGATTCAATAAACCACCCTGTCTGAAATTGACTTTCCGAATATTTAAAAACATAGATTAGAAGAAAAAATGTGAGATAGTCAAAAACAGAACTTATAAGTCCAAAAACAATCATAAATCGCTGTATAAACTTTAAGTCCATGCGAACAGGATGACTCACCATCTCTTTATCTACCGAGTCTGTTGCAATCGCCATCTCCGGAAAATCAGTCAAAAGATTGGTAAGCAAGACTTGCTTAGGCAACATCGGAAGGAAGGGTAAAAATAAAGAAGCCCCAGCCATACTGAACATATTTCCAAAGTTTGCACTTGTAGCCATAAAAATATATTTCATTGTATTAGCAAAAGTTTTTCTCCCCTCCATGACTCCAACCGCTAGAACAGCCAAATTCTTTTCTAACAAAATAATATCGGAAGATTCTTTGACTATATCCACCGCCTGCTCGACCGAAATGCTCACATCCGCCGCATGAAGAGCCGGAGCATCGTTAAATCCATCTCCCATATACCCAACGACATTCCCTCTCTTTTTTAAAAAAGAAATGATTTTTTCTTTTTGATTGGGGTCGATTTCAGCAAAAATATCAATATCGCTCACCTGATTCCAAAACGCAGTATCACTCATATGAAGAAGATCAGAGCCCACTAAAATTCTCGGATGGGAGAACCCAATTTTTTTCCCTACATAACTGGCTACGAATCGATTGTCTCCTGTAATAATTTTTAGGCTTACTCCTAAATTTTGTAAAAGACCAATCGTTTTCACTACATCCTCTTTGACGGGATCTTGAAATAAAAGAAAGCCAACAAAGATCATCTCTTTTTCTTCTTCATGGGTAACAGAAAGAAGAGTTGGAATCTTTCTATAAGCAAGACCAAGTATTCGATATCCAAGGGAGCTGTATTTTTCAAAAACATGAAGGATTTCTTTTTTAACCAAAGCGATTTCCTGAATCTTTCCATCCACTTCTGCATAAGAAGAAACTTCTAATATATTTTTTAAAGCCCCTTTCGTAATCAAAATGTTAGAAATGGCATCGGTTGCAAAAATCGAGAGTCTTTTTCTTAAAAAGTCATAAGGAATTTCATCTAATTTTTTCCATGAAGCAATAGGGACTTTTTCTTGTAGCAGAGCTTGATCGATAGGATTGACATATCCTGTTTGAAAGGTAGCATTCACATAAGAATACAAAAGAGTTTTTTCACTTTTGTTCATATGAATATCAACAGCCGATTCTAAAGAAATTTTCCCTACCGTCAAGGTTCCTGTTTTATCGGAACACAAGATATTCATACTCCCAAAATTTTCAAGAGAAACCAACTTCTTCACTATAACTTTTTTCTTTGCCATTTTTTTAGCGCCATGGGCTAGGTTTACACTAATAATCATCGGTAGGAGTTGAGGGGTTAGCCCGATGGCCAATGCGACAGCAAAGAGAAGCGATTGTAAAAATGGTCGATGAAAATATAGATTAAAAAGAAAAAGAGACAAAACAAGAGCAAAAGTAATCGTCATTAAATAGTAACCAAATTGCTGAATTCTGTGTTCAAAATCGGTTTTTTGCGAACTTCGTTGAAGGTTCTGCACTACCTCACCAAATTCCGTATTTTTTCCGGTAAAGACAACCACCACTTTCGCAAGTCCGCTCACGACATGGCTTCCCATAAATAATGCATTCGAGCGCATAGAGACAGGGGTTGATGATAAAAGAACTCCTTCCTTTTTCAAAGCAGAGAGAGTTTCTCCAGTGATTGTCGATTCATCGACGAAGAAATCTTTAGATGACAAAACGTAACAATCGGCAGGAACTAAATCTCCGGCACTAAGAAAAACGATATCGCCCGGGACGATATCAGCTAGGGGTAAGTTTATTTCTTTTTTATCTCGCAAGACTTGTACTTTTACTTGTACGAGGGATAAAAGATCACTAACGGCTTCTTTGGCCCCTTTTTCTTGCCAAAAGCTAAGGAAAGTGCTGATAAGAACGATGACTAATATGATGATAGGGTCGATAGAGTTCCCTAGGAACCAAGAAAGGGCTGAAGCGCCTAAGAGTATAAATATAAGAGGATTATTAAACTGTCTTATAAATAAGACTAAAGTTGAGGAGCGATTATTTGGGGTCAAAAAGGTAGCTTTCCCTTCTTTTTTTCTTAGAAGGGCTTCTTTTTTTGTAAGTCCCGCTTCCTCTGTTTGCAAAAGAGAGAAGAGGAGCTCTTTGGTAATACTCCAGAATGCTCTATCCATATACCTCTATTTAATAGATTTATCACAAATGTAATTAAATTATAACATTAATTTAAAAAATTGTTTGAATAATATATAAATTTTAACTAAAATGAAATTACAAAGAGGTATTTATGAAAGATCCCACCCACCACAGAAAAAAATTTATTAAAAAAATCCTTCATGCCCCACAAGAGGGACTCCCAGAAGAATTTTCTAATGAAGTCTTCCGACATGAACTCACCCAAAGACAAAAGAAAAAACAAGCAAAAGCCCATATGAAATGGGAAAGAGATCACCACATCCCCATCCACCCATCTGAAGAGGAAAGAAATCGCATTCTCAAGAAAAGAGGTGATGTTCGGGATTATAAAAAACAGGGTTCCGTCCCGAAGAATATTGCAAGAAGTTAAGTTTCTCCAAACTAAATCCCTTTGTCTTCTAACCAACCTGACCTCGGATTAGACAAAGGGATTTCCTTTTAGTTTCCATCTAGCAAAAAAATACAGACAAAAAAAAACCAAAACAGTCACAATCTTTTTGATTTAATTGAATGGTTCACAATCATGATCGACAAAACCTTTTGTCATTTTAAAGGCATTTCTGCCAATTCCGAAAAACTTCTTTGGGAAAATGGAATCGAAAATTGGGACGATTTTTTACAAAAAATAAACCATATTCACTTCCTTCCCGCCAGCAAATTACAGAATATCAAAAATGAAATACCCTCATCAAAAGAGGCCCTTGAAAAAAAGGATCTTTCCTATTTCAAAAATCGCCTTCACCCTAAAAATCATTGGCGACTCTTTAATCTGGGAAAAATTGCATTCTTGGATATCGAAACCACAGGTCTTTCTAAATGGACAGACTCTATCACAATCATTGGTATTTATGACGGAACGACCCCTCATTTATACGTGAAAGACAAAAACCTTCTTGATGCGAAAGAAAAACTTAAAGAATTCGAGATCATTGTCACCTTCAACGGCAAACAATTCGATCTCCCCTTCGTTGAACACCATTTCTCTCATAGCTATGATTTCATTCACCTTGATTTACGATATATGCTCAAAGAACTTGGCTTAAGCGGCGGTCTGAAAAGCATTGAAAGACAACTCGGAATCACCAGAGGCTCCGATATTGAAGGAATAGATGGATGGGAAGCGGTAACCTTATGGCGTCTTTACAAAAAGGGAAATCCAGAAGCTTTGAAAAAGCTTCTAAAATACAATGAAGCAGACATTGTCAATTTAAAAACCTTGTTAGAATATTACATCATGCAAAAAACCTAACACTTCTCCTCCCAGAGGGCTAGACCCTTTTCACTAAAAAGATCCTGTAATTCCCAATCGAAAAATAGGGGATCCTTGATAAGGCTCTCCCATTAGAAATCCCTTTGTCTTCCAGCCCATCTGCAAGCGAAGAAACACAGGAACTTTTTTTATTAACAGATGTTGACAAATGATAGAAAATGAGCCTCCCAAATTCTTACCTTTTCTCCTTTCATAGTAGAGATAATTATCCCAAATT
>JBAXUO010000092.1:0-6627 GCA_037129625.1 Chlamydiota bacterium | reverse complement strand
CCCATTGATTTATAAAGCAGTGACAACTTGGTTTGTAGCTGTGGAGCCCTTAAAAGAGAGGTTATTAGCCGCAAATCAAAAGATTCAGTGGATTCCCGGGCATATAAAAGAGGGCCGTTTTGGGAAATGGCTTGAAAACGCGAGAGATTGGGCTATTAGCCGAAATCGATATTGGGGAACTCCTATTCCTATATGGAGAGCTGACGATGGGTCTATTCATGTGATGGGGAGTGTGAAGGAGTTAGAAGAGAGAGTAAAAACTCCCATCACGAACCTTCATCGACAGTTCATAGATGATTTGACATTTGTTCATGAAAACAAAGTGTTTCGTCGGATTCCGGAGGTGTTTGATTGCTGGTTTGAGTCGGGTTCTATGCCTTATGCCCAGAATCATTATCCTTTTGAGAATCAAAAGGAGACGGAAAAGGCATTTCCAGCTGATTTTATAGCAGAGGGTCTAGATCAGACGAGAGGGTGGTTTTATACTTTAAACGTTCTTTCCGTGGCATTATTTAATGAGCCCGCATTTAAGAATGTAGTAGTTAACGGGATTATTTTAGCTGAAGACGGAACGAAAATGTCTAAAAGGCTCAAAAACTATCCAGAGCCTGAGATTGTGATCAATCAATGTGGAGCCGATGCGATTCGATTATATATGCTAAATAGTCCTGCGGTGAAAGGGGAGGATTTAAGTTTTTCTACTAAAGGGGTGGAGTTAACCCTTCGGCAGGTATTGATTCCTTTTTGGAATGCTTTTTACTTTTTATCGACCTATGCGAAGATTTATCACTGGGACCCATCGAATATAACTCATTCCAAGAATTCCTTGGATTTATGGATGCTTTCCTTAACGGAAAAGCTTCTTCATGATGTTGAGGTGGCTATGGATGCTTATGATCTTAGCCATGCGGTAGAGCCTTTGGTAGGTTTTATTGATCATCTAACGAATTGGTATATACGCAGGTCTCGGGTTCGTTTTTGGGCGGATGAGGACTCTGAGGATCGCAGATCGGCCTTTTCGACTCTGTATACTGTTTTGTTAATGGTATCGAAGATTTCGGCTCCTTTTATTCCTTTTTTAAGTGAAGCGGTCTATCAAGATTTACGGGTGGATTCCATGCCTATTTCTGTCCATTTATGTCCTTATCCAACGTATCAACCCAAGCATCGGCATGAGGATTTAGAGCGTGAGATGGAATATGTACAAGAGGCGGTAAGTATTGGTCATTCTCTTCGGAAGGAGTATAAATTGAAAGTTCGGCAGCCTTTACAAAAGGCTCACATAGCTTCTTCCTCATCTGAAATTATTGGTTATTTACAAAAGCAAAAGCAGCTTATTTTGGATGAGTTGAATGTAAAAGAGATTGATTTTCATACGGATGAAGGGCAGTTTATTCGATTACAAGGGAAGCCCAACTTTCGTATTTTAGGAAAAAAAGTAGGAAAGCTTTTACCTCAAGTGCAAAAGGATGTGACTTTATTATCTCAAAAGGATTTACAAAGTCTTTTGGCTGGGAAGCCAATCATTATGAATGTGGAAGGGGCCTCGATTGAATTGACCTCTGAGGATGTCCTTGTAGAAAAAATAGTATTAGAGGGGATGGCTGCCGGAAAAGGAAAAGAAGTAACAATTGCATTGGATACCCACCTTACCGAGGATTTATTAGTAGAAGGGGTGGCAAGGGAGATTGTGAATAAGGTAAACACGATGCGTAGAGATCTTGATTTTTCTGTGACGGATCGTATTTATATTTTGATGGAAGGGTCTGATCGTTTACGGGCTTGTTTTGATAAGCATTCCGATTATATTACTCATGAGGTGTTAGCTGAAAGGGTCGATTTTGCCCTTTGTCCAGATGGGGTAGAGTGGGATGTGAATGGGGAGATTTGTCGGATGCAAATTAAGAAAGTCTAGAAAAAAAACATACCCCTGTCGGATGACAGGGGTATGTAACAAGAGGGATTCTTATTTAGATTATTTAATTAGCTCTAGTAAAATTTACTGTTGGAAGAGTTTGGTTTACATATTGAGCTACAGGCGCAAGGGCTTTGACTGCAAGTAGTGCAGCTATAGCTTTGGTTGCGTTTCCTACCATAGGGCTTAAAGTATTGTAAGCACCTTTAGTAGCTTCCCAAGCTCCTGATTGAACATAAGTTAAACCAGCTAAAGCAGCTAAACCTAGAACTGAGCCTACTTCAGGTGCATGAAGATGAGCAAATCCCTTAACTCTTTCCCAACGAGAAGGAGTTGAGATAACAGCTGGAGCTTCTGGAGCTATTGCTGGTTCGAATAGATCAGCAACTCCTGGCACATCAGCGTATCTGGCTGTTCGTTGAGCTTGAGCTTCTTCTTGAGCTTCTGCTTGTTCGAATAGACCAGCAGCGCTTGGCATTGTCCTGTATTCTTCTGCTCGTACAGATTTATCCAAGCCATGTTGAGCTTTTTCATTAATATTTTTGCTGATTGAAATCAGACTGTTCAACACAAAGAGCTTCATAGAATGTGCAAAAGCTGCAATATGAGTTCCTGCAGATCTGAAGAAAAGACCAGCTAGGCCAACTAACTTATACACTCCTAAAATAGGTAGACCACCTAAGAGAGTACCTCCAAGAACAATTCCGCCCACTAAATAGCCAATGGATTGAACAACGTGGCCAATGAGAGAAGGAATTTTACCTTGGCAGAAAGAAAGGCCGATATTGCAAAATTCTTTTCCACTGTTGATGAAAAGATTTTTTGTAATGTGTGTAACCTTACTAGCTGTAGAGTTTGTTGAACCATCTAATAAACGAGTAAGAGGTATCTGCTTACCGTTTTCTAAATTATCTAATCTTTTGTTTACTAAATTAACACTTGGTGTAATTGGTGTAGACATATTTTCCCCTATTTTTTGGGTTTATAATGTTGTTTGGCGCGATCGGGATTAATTATAATTAATAGTCTGGATTAATTACAAACTAATTTGCGATTTTTAATAATTAAAATAAAGGCTTTAAGATATAATTAGAATAGAAAAATTTAGTTTGTTATATTATTGAAAATAAAGAGAAAGATAAAACGTTTTTATAAATATATCTAAAATTTTAAAGGACGATAAAGCCTTTTTCTTTGATAGGTAAAATACCCCACAAAAGAAATAATACAGATCCCCCAGATAACCCCATTCGATAAAGTCCATATAGAAGAAGCCGGCTCTTTTATAAACCCAAATCGAGACCCTATAGGCCAAAATAGAAAACTAGCCTTCCCTCGAATGTTCTGCTCAGGAACAAAACCAAAGACCCGACCATCCGAACTCATAGCATGATTGTCCCCTAAAACTAAATACATTTTTTCAGGAATACGTAATCCATTTTTTTCTATTAGCTCTTTTGTCGGAACAGCCAAAGGAATAAAAGCTGAACTCTTAGTCCTCTCTCGTTCTAAATATTTTTGTAGAATAAAATCATTTTTTAAAAATATAGGAGCGCCCATTAAAAAAAGATTTTCATCCCGAAAATAACTATATCGAGAAGGAATAAATAATGTCTCTTTTTTATGGGGCAAATAGGCTGTATCCCATTCAATACCAAGGTTAAACAGAAGAACCTTGTTTATACTAAATAGGGGATGGTTTGGCTTCAATTCATGGGTCGTTCCAAGAAAAGAAACAAAAGATCCTTTACCATCGATAAATTCATAGGTGCCATCCGGTACGTTTTTTAAGTCCGGAGAGGAAATAGTTTCTTTTTGACCCAGACGATACGCCCTTTCATTTTTTACAATAAAACGGGCTGTAGTCAAATGTGAAAATATTTTTTGCAGATGCTCTTCGTCTAAGGGTATATAGGAAAAATTATACCCGAGTGTAGGTTGAAGACCTCTGTCTTGCATCAAATGAGCTTGATTAAGACTGGGATGATGTCGAAGTTCTAGATAATAAGGAGCTTTGATAAGGGGATCCTCAGAAGTAAAAGAAAGATATTCCTCTTCGGTTAAAATACGTGCCGTAGCGAAATTCTCCAATCCAAATATTTGATCGTAAGAAGAAATTTTTTGAGTGTCTTTCACAAGAGAAGTGGTATTCGGAAATAACTCTCCTTCTACAAGGCCTTGAGGAGAAATATGTAATTTTGCAATGGGTTCATTAAAATGTTTTAGGAAAAGGGAGCTTGCATAATAGGCATTAGAATTTCCTTCAAAACGAAGAAAGGGAATATGCTCGATGGCATTAATCCAGGGATTAGAGGAAAATTCTTTTCCTTCTTTGTCGATTCCATAAACCTGTCCACCATAGAAGTAAATGGTATCGCCAGGTTTCCCGATAAGCCTTTTAATGAATTGTTTTTTCCCGGGGATAATATAAAAATACATCGTGTTTGGATCCCGAATGTCCATTTGGTCCGCGGAAAAAATTACGACATCGCCTCTTTGTACTCGATTTTCATCAAAGTAAAAATGAGAAAGCCTTCCGGGCATATTGAGCCCATAGGGGGTCTTAGAGACAACGAGATAATCCATTTCTTTCAAAGTAGGTCGCATGGATCCGGTGGGAATGGTGTAGAACTCGAACCACATCTGTCTTACAAGTATAGCTAGAGCTAAAGCAATCGCTAGAGAAAAGAAAAAATGAACACTTCGTTCGATCGAGGATTTGGGAAAATACTTTTCTGCTAAGAATTCTAAAGATTGAGCCAGTTCAGAAGATTTGATTTTTTCTTGCAATTGTAAGGATTTTTGAAGAGCTAGAAGGAGGCATTCAATTTCTTTTTGCTTTTCTTGGGAAAGACTATTTTTTTTTCTTTTGTAGTGCGCATATTGTTGGAAGAAGATCTTCTTGGACTTACTTAGGGATAACTTTTTCATAATCTGTGGAAAGTTTGTTCATAACATGTTAAAAACTCTTGAGGCTTCATGATATGCGAAGAGTGCTTTGCTCGCAAATCTTTTTAGATTATTTATATATTACTCTAACTATTAGTGGGTTATAGCTTTTTTCTATAGACAGGGTGTTAATTGTTAAATTATTGTAAAGAAACAGGAGCGGACTGTTCACAACTAGATTAAAAAATTGTTAAGAAAACTTTATTTTTGTTGAAAAAGAAAAGGAAAAGGCTTCGGAGAGATCATCCTTTTTCCGGTGTCTATCACCCGAAACATAATAGTGATATGACCCGCATCTATATGAATCCAAAAAGGAAAAGCTTGGTTTTTGGCAAAATAAAAATCAAAGATCTTATCCGCAAAGGGAGATCCGTCTTTTGGCCAAATCCCTCGATATACTTCAAAGGTTCCTTTATAGGGTTTTCCTTCAATAATACAGGAAGGAAAAAATATACCCCGTCGATCGATTTCTCCAGGTGGAGGGGGAGGCCCAATTTTTTTCCTCTGCTCTTTAGGAACGAGATTTAAGGAAAGTATAGAAAGTTTAGGAAGTAGCAGGGTGTCTTCTTGCAATTGTAAAAAAGTCTCTTCTGTAAAAGAGTAGCATTTATCTATCTTGTGAGTGGAAAGATTCAATGAAAAAATTTGCCAGGAAATATTTCCGGGTGCGTTTTTTTCTATCCAGTCTTGCCAAGAAATCGTGGGTTTTTTTTCTTCAGGTAGCGAGATCTCTTCAAAGATCAATTCATCGTTTATTTTTTCACGGATCAAGATAAGTGAGATCATTTTTTGGTTTTCCGTTACAAAAAAATCTCCCTTTTCCCCCGTTTGTAAAAAGTCTTGTAAACACAAACAACTTGCTTGAGCCGCTAGAAAAAGAAGAGATATAAAAAAATAACAGTTCATGAGGCAATTATATTAAAACTTTTGCAAAAAGACAAGATCCTTTATAGATTAAAGAAAAAGGGAAATTATATATGAAGAAAATTTTTATAATTTTATCTATGGTTTTTGGAGTAAGTCTTGGTTTTTCTGTGGTGCCGCCTCTCATTAGTCCACAAACACGAATCGATGGAAAAGAGCAAAGGGAAGATCTCAATAGGCATATTGAGCAAACAGATCAACAGATTCAAGAATTGCAAAATATGAAGATAGGGTACGAAGGAAAGGCGACTCGTCTAGAAAATCAAGCCCAACGATTACAGTTTATGAATAAAGAATTATCTACTTCCCAAAAACTATGGAGACTTGCGGAGTCTAATCGTGAAGCGGCACAGAAGATTCAAGAAGAAATTGATAAGTTGCACGCGGAAAGATCCAGGCTTGTCAATCAAAGAGATTCTCTTCCTTAGAAAAAAGTCTTTGCATTCGTACGAATGCAAAGACTAGAAAAGTAAATTTTATGAGAGAAGAAAAGGATATCCAGCCGAAAATATACTGCAAGCCTTTTCAAAGGACATGGGGTGTTGGACTTTGCAACCTGAGGAGTAAGGTCCAACAGAAGGAACCCATCTTTGTCTGAGTGAGTTTCCCGGAATTGTTGAAGTCTGAGTGTTTGTAGTAGGTAAGCTTTTATTGGGTTTTGAATCATAGGATAGGCTTTCCGTCACATAGGACATTTGACGAAGATAAGGGGTTACAAATTCTGCAATGGTTTTAGCTAAACAATCTTTCATATCAAAAATATGAAGAACGGTTACGACAATTCCGGTAGTGTAACATAGTTTCTGTAAATTAAGACCTAGGTTTTTGTAAGACTTTAT
>JBAXUO010000091.1:0-6628 GCA_037129625.1 Chlamydiota bacterium | reverse complement strand
GCTTGTCGAAGAACCAAGAAAAAGAAGGTTTTAGGTCTCGGCAACATAATGTTGAAGAACTAGACTGAAGCCGTCAGGGCTTGCCCTGCGGAAAGTCACGTGCATCTACTTCGGAAATAGGAATTCTTATCTGTTTTGCAACCTCTTTTTTCCATTTTCTACAAAGACGTAAAGGAGAAAAATCACAAACAAGGCTACTTGCTTTTTTCTCACAAAGAAAAGGCGGCAGTACTTGAGACGGCTCTCCTTGAATCAAGAAAAAGGGGATATTTTTCTTTTTTAACTCTCTTTCTACCTCAGAAAGACCTCGTAGCATAAACTCATAAGGACGAAGCGGCGCCCCTAAAAAAGAGTCGACCAGACAAAAGACAACGTATAGAGGTTCTTTTCGAGCTATAGCGAGTTCCTGTGCGTACAAAAGAGCCCAGTTATCTGAAACTCTTTGATCCCGACTCATCCAATAGACAATCGGACCTTTTTGAATTCTCCCCTCTTGGAAAATATAAACTCTTTGAAGATCTACTTTCATTTTTCCCCTTTTTTCTTCGTCTTACCATAAATTATTAAAAAAAACCAACCTTTAGAGAAAATCCTAAGGTAGCGTATGATTTCTTAAGATAGCCCTATATGAAAAAAGACACTCTTTTTAAAATTAGAGCGGTCATTCCTGCTGATATTCCGTAACCGTCTAATCTAGACAGATTGACGAGTAAAGATAACGGTCGTTTAATTGGAACGAGGCCTTATTACATGGCCTATTCCAACGTCGAATCCCTTGTGCTTTTGATCAGGAGCACAAAGGTTCGAATTGGTTGCTAATTCGGAAGAGGAGGGATTCGAACCCCCGGTAAGTTTAACCCTACGTCTGTTTTCGAAACAGATGCATTCGGCCACTCTGCCACTCTTCCAAAAAGGCCTATATCTTACTATCTTTTGGCCTCATTTTGCAAGTGGCCTTCTTCAAGAAATTGAGAAATTTTTTCCATTGCCACTTCTTGACACTTCCCCAAAAAAACATGCGTTCCTTCTGGAAAATACACATAGGAAACATTTGGCAACTTGGAATGAAACACTTCGTAAGAAGATGGATTTATCACTCTATCCTTTCCGGATGCTAAGAGAAGGGTTTTAGTTTTTATTTGAGGAAGAAATGGGGTTAAGGGCTGTGTCTGAATCAATTCATTAAAAGCCTTTTCTAAAAACGAATACTTTTCTTTCAATTTACGCACGACATAAGCTTTAAATGGATATCCGAGAGAAAGAGGTTTTCCTGTCAAAAAACAAAAACACTCATCCAGCTCGTCTAGAGTCCTTGGTAATAAAGGATTTTTCCCTTTCTCAAAATTTTTTAAAAAATCATTCTTTTCAAAAGGGACCCCTAAAGGATTCATTAAAATAAGCCCATCTACCTCATTTGGATAAAACAAACTATAAGCTAGAGCCACTCCTCCGCCCATAGAGCTTCCCATAATGTAAAAATGAGAAATCCCCATTTTCTCAACAAAGACATGAACTTTTTTTGCTAAAGAATATAAATCAAAATGTTGGTTTGGAAAAGAAAAAGTATCCCCATGGGAAGGAAGATCGATGGCGATGACATGATAATTTTTTCTTAAATGCTGACCATAAGAGATCCAAGCCTTTTTATCACTTCCAAATCCATGAAGGCAAAGAAGAACCTCTCCTTTTCCCCCTTCTGAATAAGAAAATCTTGATTCTCCAACAGACAATGATTTACAGGTAAGACCTGCATCATGATAAGATTTTTTTACATGCAACCAATCCATACATGGAGGGACAAAATACCATCCCAAGAAACAACAAGCTAAAAGAGTTACAAAAAAAATTCCGATTTTTGCTGGTTTCATACAAATATTCTCCTTATACTAGATCTCCATCATAATCCAAAAAACAAAAGAATTAAAGTGGAAGAATCTTTATATAGAACATACAACTCGTACATGCAACAGAAATTTGGAGAGCGGGTATACAAAGTTTCTATCGATGCAGGGTTTACCTGTCCAAATCGAGATGGAACCAAAAGTTTTGGAGGTTGCATTTTTTGCGATGACTCCGGATCGTCTTCCAGAACTCATCCCCAAGGTTCTTCCATTCGGGATCAAATTATTCAAAACATTCTAGTTCGAAAAAAAAGATATGGGGCCAAAAAATTTATTGCTTACTTTCAATCCTATACCAATACGTATGGAAAACCCTCTCATTTACAAAAACTCTATGATGAAGCCATTCAATCTCATCCTGATATTATTGGCCTTTCCATAGCGACAAGAGCTGATTGTGTGGATGAAGAAAAAATCGCTATGATTGCGGAATTTAAAAAAAAGGTCCCTTACGTTCAAATCGAATATGGGATGCAAACCGTTCACAATAGAACCCTGCAAAAAATTAGGCGAAACGAGACTCACGAAGATTTTCTTGAAGCCTTGCGGCTTACAAAGAAATATTCTTTAGCTAACTCTGCACATGTTATTTTAGGGCTTCCGGGAGAGACAAAAGAAGATCAAATGCAAACGGCCAAGACCCTCGCCCTTCTGCAGATAGAGGGGGTAAAAATTCACATGTTGATAGCGATGAAAAATACTCTTTTAGAACAAGACTATCTACAAGGTCTTTGGGAACCTCTTACTTTAGAAGACTATGTATCTTTAGTCTGTGATTTTCTAGAAAGACTTCATCCTGAGTGCACTATTCATCGCCTATCTGGAAATGGACATCCTTTACATACAGTAGCGCCCAGTTGGGTCTATGATAAAAAAAAGGAGATTACACAGAAAGTCTATGAAGAATTAGTCCGAAGAAAATCTAAACAAGGGTTTTTATATTCATGTCCTTAGTTCCTGTATCCTCTTATTATCCTATCCCTTTAGCTGAAAGCCCAAGCTATATCAAAAAAAAATTGATTGGGCAAGTGGCTTTACTTTGTTTGCAAGAAGCTGCCGTCTTTACTGCCTATGTTGGGATCACCTCCCTATTTATGATGGCTTCCATAACTCCGCTCATTTTAACTTCTGTTATCATTTTTTGTATTAATGTATTTGCTCGATCTAGAGCTGCTTTTTTTGCATACCAATACTATCAAAACCCCCCAAGTCAGAGAAAACAAGAACTTGTGAAACAAACCAATGATCTCGAAAGTTTATGTGCCACAGGTTTTACTTTTCTTGATTCCATAACAAGAGAACCTCTTGTAAATGAAATGGGTCATGCAGCGACATCCATTCTTCTATATAAAAATGCAAAGCCGCAAATATATATTTTTCCATTTAAAGGTCGCTTTACTCTATTTTCTTCTGAATCTCTTCGAATGATAGGAAGCCGTTTAGGCCAAGTAGCCTCTCAAGTCGCTGTGATTGCGATGGGAAGTATTTTAGCTCTTAGCGTTTCGCTACTGTGTATTGTATTATCCCACAAATTCAGGGCATCGCACCCCCGTTTAAGTGATTATGGGGAGCAAGCAGCCTTACTAAGTTTATTTGCACAAGCGAAAGAGGCTTTGGTTGCGATGACCCATTTTGTTAAGCCGGGGAATGATTTTACATTTTTATGGGTTCATGGGGGGATACATCCTTTGGTCTGCGTGGCTACAGTGGTTATATTACCGATCATTTTAAAACTTTTTATACTCCCGAAGATCGAAGAGCAACCCTCACCTAACACTTTGAATTCAAAGAGCTTAAAAGCAAGACTTTCTTCTCTATCTTCAATCCCAACGCGAGTTAAAGATCGGATTATCAGAACGTTAAAAATATTTCCTGTTTTTGGCAGATTTGAAAAAAAGGTCCATTCTTCTTAAATTTCTAGAGCATTTCTGTTTATTAAAGAATTTTAAAGATTTTAAACAAAAAAAGGCTTATAATAATAATTAGAAACAATCACAAAACCAGGATTTTTTATGTCAGCAGTTTCTTTTAAAATAACAACTCTTTACAACCCAACGGAAATCTGTCCTATTTGCCTTTTCCCTCTAGAAAATGCTGAAGTTGTCGCTCATGACGATCCTGACGGAAAGAAACATCCTATACATAAAACATGCGTGCGCGAATGGCTTAAAGTACATCCCATCTGTCCTTCTTGCAAAAAAAACGTTAATACAAAATCTCTTTTTTCATGGAAAGAAAGAACCTTGCAAATAATAAAAGAAGACTTACCCTATGTGCTAGCAACAATAGCCGCTGTGGCTGTAATTATAGCCAGAGAACGTTCAGGAGACAAAACCATTATCTATTAACTCTTTAATAACCAAATAGATACAGCTAACAACCTTATTTTTCATTTATTAAAGTATTTTAAAGATTTTAAATCAAAAAAGGTTTATAATAGTATATAGTAACAAACTCAGGAGACTTTATGTTTAATAAAAAAGAAACTCAAAGAAAAGAAGAAGAAGAAAGAATTAAAGAAGTTCAAAATTTAAACGAAAAAGAACCCACACCAGAAGACGACAAATCCTTAATGAAAAAAATCTTCTCCTGCTCTTTCTCTCTCTTTTAAGAGCCCACAGAAGACTCAAATATAAGCCCTTTATCCAAATCTAACCGAATCGTCTCTTGATCCTTCAAAAGACTTAACGCATTCTCCGCTCGCAATATCAACGGCACAGAAAATTCTTTCGCATACTCCAAAGCTAACGCTTCCGATTGAGTATCCCCTGCATAGTTTTGTAACACCACCGCTTGCGCCTGAACAAAAAATTCCCTATGCGTTTTATCACAATACGTCATAACTATAATCTTTCCCTTCACATCTTCTACCGTCACCCTAGAATTAGGTAATAGAAAAATCGTCGATCCTTCCACTTTCCCACGACCATACCCTTTACGTCCCCTAACTAGAATATTGCCAATACTCTCTAACCTCATCATGTTCGTCGACCCCCTTTTACCAAAAGGAACCCCCGCAGTCATCACAATCAAATCCCCAAATTGAACAACCTTCTCTTTCCTAGCAAACTGACTCATGATATCAAAAGCCTCATCCGCATCCTGACAAGAAGGCGCTAAAACCGGAATCACACCCCAAAGAAAAGCCATCTGATAATACGTCCTTTCATTGGTTGTTAGAGCTATAATCGGTTTCTCCGGACGTAAACTTGACATGAACCGCGCAGTAAACCCTGAACTCGTAAAAACAAAAATCGCTCTTACATTGTTGCTATAAGCCGTTTGCACGGAAGCTATAGAAACGGACAAAGACACATCTTGGAACTCCTTATTGATCTGATGATAGAAAAAAGCGCGATAATCAAAATCCCCCTCCGCTTGCAAAATAATTTTCTTCATTTGACGCACGGTCTCAACAGGATACTTCCCAACAGCCGTCTCCGCTGAAAGCATAACGGCAGAAGAACTATCATAAATCGCATTCGCCACATCAGAAACTTCCGCCCGAGTCGGACGAGGATTTACAATCATCGATTCTAACATCTGCGTCGCCGTTACCACCGATTTACAAGCTTGATAACTCTTCCGTATCATCATTTTCTGCAACTTCGGAACCAAACTCAAATCCACCTCTACCCCTAAATCTCCCCGAGCCACCATAATCCCATCAGCCACTTCCACAATCTCATCAAAATTCTCTACACCCTCTTTATTTTCAATCTTGGCAATCACCTGAATATCCGATCTTCCTTTATCAGATAAAATTCTTTTCACCACTAATACATGCTCGGCCGATCTCACAAAAGAAACAGCAACCAAATCAACCCCATGCTCACATCCAAAATGTAAATCTTCTATATCCGTTTCCGTCAAAGCGGGCAAACAAACTTTCGCATCCGGAATATTCATCCCTTTTCCACTTTTAATCACCCCATCATTTTGCATACAAATGACAATACCCTCTTTCTTCTTCTCCACAACTTCAGAAATCACATATCCATCATCAAAAAGAACCCTCATGCCCACTTCCACATTCGCCAAAGCTTCAAAAGGATGAATCGGTATCTCCCCCTCTTTTACCTCAGCGGTACCCACCACAGTCAAAAGATCCCCTTTCCGAATCGTTAATAAACCTTGAGCAAATTTTCCCACTCGAATCTCAGGACCCTTCGTATCGAGTAAAATCGAAATAGGCTTCTTACTTAACACTCTTGCTTTTTTCAAAAATTCTATTGTCTTTGCATGCTCCTTATGCGTCCCATGACTAAAATTCAACCTAGCTACGTTCATCCCGGCTTCAATTAACTCCTGCATCTTTTCTACAGAATCTACAGCAGGACCAATCGTACAAATAATTTTTGTATGAGACCATTGAGACTTTTCTTCTTTCATAACCCCTCGAATACTTATTGCATGAATCTTATAAAAATTTTATCATAACTCTAAGTTATAATCTTTTACAAATTAAAAAAGTGAATATTGTTTTAAAAAAAGTTAAAGTCAACAATTTAAAAGAAGTAGATCTCGAGCTCCCTCACAACGAATGTATCGTTTTCACCGGAGTCTCCGGTTCAGGGAAATCTTCTATGGCATTCGAAACCCTCTTTGTCGAAGGACAAAGAAGATACCTCGAATCCCTCCCCCATTATGCCCGTCATCTTATGGGAAACCTCCCCAAACCAGATGCAGAGCTAATTACCGGTCTTTCCCCCACAGTCGCTATCGAA
>JBAXUO010000090.1:0-6690 GCA_037129625.1 Chlamydiota bacterium | reverse complement strand
GGCTCACAGAGCCCCAACCCACAGGGCCTGTTATGTGTTCCTTAAAACCTTCTTCCCCCTCATACCGCATGAATCACACTCGTCACCACTCCCCAAATATGAAGCCCCTCCCCTTCCCCAATTTCAATCGGAGCGTATTCTTCATTTTCCGAAACCAATTGAGTCCTTTTCCCCTCTCGAAATAACCTCTTCACCACTAACTCCCCATTCAAAGCAGCAATCACAATTTTTCCATGAACCGGTTCCACACTTCGATCCACTATCAACATATCTCCATGATGTATCCCCGCTTGGATCATGGAAGATCCCGATACTCTCACAAAAAAGGTAGCCGCAGGATGCTTAATCAGAAGTTCATGTAAATCTAGATCACATTCCTTTTCCCCTTCTGCAGGAGAGGGAAATCCCGCTGCCACAGTATTTTGATACAATGGAAAGGTAACTATCTGATTCGAGTCACTTCTCTTTAGCTTTTCTATGATACTGATCGGTAAACGAATGGCCCTGGTCGGCTCTTTATACCTTCCACTATGCTTCGGTCTACCTGACCCAACCCTCTTCCCTCCATGACCCATACAAACACCTCACCTTTCTTTTGTTGTATCATGAATGTTGTACGAAAATCAAGAACCCTTTATCTTTTCTTATACAACCAATCATTTAATCGCTGATTATTAGATAGTTACGAATAATTGCGTTAGGTTTTTAAATAATAAGTTTTGTTTACATTAGAAATCCGAGATATTATGATCGACTAATTTTATAAATTTAAGGGAAGTCTTATGTCCGTTTTTTTTAGTAATACCAAAGTTTATAATCCAAAAGATAGTTGTGTCATTTGCCGTGAATTTCTTGGAGGGGCAGAAGTGGTCGCCCATAACGGCACCGGAGGCTCTAAACATCCTATGCACAAAGCTTGCGTTCGAAAATGGATTAAAATAAATCCAAGCTGCCCTTTTTGTAGAAAAAGCATTAACGCAAGATCTCTTTTTTCATGGAAAGACAAAATGGTACTAGCAATAAAAACCAACTCCGATAAATTTTCAGCAATATTAATAGTAGGAGGCGGCATATTAGCCTCAATAAATTCGATTAAAAAGAACCCAGGAATCATACGTGCAGTAGTAATAAGGTCACCAGAAGAAGTGGTTAGCGGAATTATAGCCGCAGCAATAGGAGGCTTAGCAACCAAAGGAGCGCTTGAATCTGAAGCTAGTCTTGTAGATGGAATTACATTTGGGAGTTTCATGGGAATTGGCGTAGGCGTGCTGGCCAATATCATGATGGGAATAGTACAAACAAGCATAAGAGGAATAGTAACGGTTGAAGCAGCAAAAGGATTGGGTCCAATATTAGGAGGCCTGGCAGGAACAGTTATGGGAATCTTGATAAGCAGAATTGCAGCAAGAAGCCATACTCTAAGAGGACATCTTTAAACCTCTGCTATTAAACAAACAGCCCTAACGAAAGCGTCAAGAGTCATTCCTGCCCAAAAAAACTTCAATTTAACATTAAAAAAGCAACGAACAAAAAAGTTCCTAAAATCATCGGCCAAAAGATGACCTTGGATATCAAATTTTCTTGATAATTAAATAAATAGTTAGAATCTCTTTCATTTAAAGCATAAAACATTCGCTCCAAAATAACGACAAGCACAAAAAGGTACTCCAGAAAATAGAAATATTCAAAATAAGATCCGCTAGGCACCCCGGTCGATTCTCGAAAACGCGTTTGCGCAGAAATTAAAATAAACAAAGAAAAGGAAGAAAAAGAAAGTCCAAAAGTTACATCATACTTTTTCTTAGGCAAAAGCAGAACTAGGAAAAGGAGAATAGTAACAATCACAAGGGGAGGCAAATAACTAAAAAGAACATTTCCTAAATGTCTTTTTAAATTAATTGTAAAACACAAATCGGGAAGAATTTTTTCTTCCAAAACATGAGCCGTCCCAAAATTTGCATTCAAAACTGCTGTTTTATAACTAAAATAACTAGCTCGTAAAGACCACCCTTGTATAAAAACCTCTCCATCTATCCCCGGAAGCTTCTTTGGGTTTGGAAAAGCGTAGGACTGAAGATCGGGAACTAAGAGAATATTTTTATCTATCTCTACAGGAACAATTTTAATAGTAATATTTCTAAGGTCAAAAGGAAAGGAACGTATTTTAAAATCCTGAATCAGTGTCGTAGAAAATTGATAACAAATAAGAGTATACTCTTTCTCCTTACTAAGAAAAATCGTCTCTACCGAGATCTCTCCCACTTTTTGGGGAAAAGATATTCCTTTAGTATAAGGAAAATCGACAGGATATTTTTGCCAAACAAAACCTCCGACCCTCACTGTCCCCTGTGTAGGAAACTCCACACTTTGAATAAACACACCGGTGGGAACATAAAACGGAATTTTTAATTGTTGAGTCTCCTGTTGCTGTATAAACTGAGATAGCGCGAATCGATCTAGGATCTCAATACCTTCCTTTTTAGGCTCTGCTCGATAAGCAAAATTCCAAATGATAAGAATCAATAATAAAGACAAAACAGAAAAATAAGCGGAAGCCCACTTCCAATGAACATATTTATCCATAGAAATCGGGAACAAAAAAAGATACAAGAAAAAAAGAAAACCTGCTATCGAAGCGCAAATCCAAACGATCTTTGTGCCTTGCATAGCCATGCCGGGTAACAATTCTTCTTTATTAATAACAAGCCCCAATTTCCAACCGGACCTGTCTTTTATAGAAGAAACAGGCCGAAAAAAGACCCAAGAAGGACTTCCTGTAAAAGAATCGGTAAATTCTGTATAAAACTCCTTTTTCTCGGTAACGGCTTTTTTTGCAACTTCTTGCCAATTAGGATCATTCTTTTCTGAGGCCACATCAGAAAACATTCTGGAAAGCACGGATCTATTAGGGTGAGCTAAAATCCGACCCTCTTTCGAAAGAAGAAAAGCATACCCTGTCGATCCTAAATTCAAAGAAAGGAGAAGTTTTTTCATGCTATCAAAAGAAATAATGGCAAAAATCATTCCCGCCACTTCCGTAGATTGGGTGGATGGATCCTTCCTAGAAAAATTCTTCACATAGCCGGTAAGATAAGATTTAGAAGAAGTTCCATAAAAAGGCTCAAGCCAACTTCCTTCAGGGCTCGCGATCCCCATATGATAATACCGGGTATCCGGGTCCTTCAAAGAATAGATGGAATAATCATATGATTTTTCTATAGCACGAAAGTCAATCTCCCCTTTTTCATTTCTAACAAAATAGGGTCCAAAAAGCCTCACATCCTTCTGATATTTATACGGCACAAAATCAACCCCTAATCCAAGTAATATAGGAGTTGTATCCAAAAGGTTTTTTATAACAGAAGGAACTTGATCATAAGGGATTTTACCATCAGAAATATCTTGTGAAAGTTCCTTCACAAGATTCATGATTTTCTCCACATCGTTTTCGATTTTTTGAGAGGCGACTTTAGCTTGATGTTTAGCTAAAGAAAAAGCCACTTTTCTTTCCTTGTGTTGAGAATAGAAATAATCAAAAACAAGCCAACAAGAAATAAAAAAGAACAATGAGCAAATAAATCCTAGAATTAACTTATATTTCATAATTACCACTTAATTACATTATTACTAAAATATTAATTATAATAAAGAATTAAAAATAATTGTCTTTTTTGAGAAAAATCGGTAGGCTTGGGAAAAAGGATTTTCTATGAAAAAAACAGCTTCCTTTTCCACAAAAATAGATCTAAAATTACGAGATAAACTAAGAGAAGACCTTGAAAGTCAAGGTCTTACCTTTACTCGCCCCCCCTATACCCTCTTCTCAGCTCAAAAAAAAGGCCTCACCTGCATCCTCTATGAATCCGGCTCCCTCGTCGTCCAAGGAAAAGAAAAAGAGGCTTTTATCGAATTCTACCTAGAACCGGAAATCTTGCAAAATCTCAAATATAGCCATCCCGAGCTCTACGTCAATCTTGTCGGCCATATCGGTGTCGATGAATCAGGAAAAGGAGATTTCTTTGGCCCCCTTTGTATTGCGGGCTGCTTCGCAGAAGAGCAAGGAATCAAAAAACTCGTGGAAATGGGAATCAAAGATAGTAAACGGCTCTCCGATCCCATGATTCTTCGATTGGCTAAGGAAATTAAAGCCTCTTTTCCCCATACGATTATTCGCCTCTTCCCTCAAAAATATAACGAACTCTATCAAAAATTCAAGAATCTCAACTACCTGCTCGGCTGGGCTCATGCAACGGTCATCGCCGAACTCTCCATTAAAACCCATTGTCAAGATGCTTTAATAGACCAGTTTGCTGATAAATCCGTCGTAGAGAACGCTCTAAAGAAAAAAAATCTTTCCGTTCGATTAGAACAAAGAACCCATGCGGAAGCAGATCCCGTTGTTGCGGCTGCTTCCATTTTGGCAAGAGAGGCTTTTATTGAGGGACTAAAAATACTTGAAAATGAAATTAATTTTCCTCTGCCCAAAGGTGCTTCGGCTGCAGTCTCTGAAACAGGAAGAAAACTTGTCAACACATTCGGTCCTGACATACTAAATAAAGTGGCAAAAACACATTTCAAAACAAAAGAAGAAATCCTTCAATCGTTGAACCTATGATCCATTCTATTTATTTGAAAAACTTTGTTCTTTTTGAAGAGGAAAAGATCTTTTTTCAAAAAGGTCTCAATATCATCACCGGAGAAACGGGCTCAGGAAAAAGCGCCATTCTATCCGCGCTTTCCCTTTTGTTCGGAGAGAAAGCCGACACGACGCTCATTCGACAAGGAGAAGAAAAAGCCTGTGTAGAAGCCACTTTTCATCCGGGGCATCTGCTTTCATTAGAAGCTCTTTGCAAAAAAGAAGACCTCGATTTGGTCTTGCCCCTTTCGATCCGAAGAGAAATTTGTACAAGCGGAAAAAGTCGCTCCTTTCTCTGCGACCAACTCATCTCCCTTTCCACTTTGAAAGAAATCGGAAAGATTTTAGGAGAAATCATCGACCAAAATACGCACAGTTCCTTATTTTCTTTACCCTATCAAGAACATCTATTCGATCTTTTTGCCGATGTGGTAGACATTAAAAAAGAGTTCTCCAAAACGTGGGAAGAACATCTCCATCTAGCGAAAGAAATAACTGAAAGCTCCCAAAAACTGGAGCAAAAGCAACTCTATCTCTTACAAATCGAAGAAAAAATTCAAGAAATCGAAAATGCACAACTCCAAAAAGACGAAGAAAAAAATTTACAAGACGAGTTTCTTCGCCTTTCCAACATGCATGAAATGCAAGAAAAAATAGATCTATTATATAATAGTTTTTTCCAAGAGAACTCTCTTCTTTTTACACTGCAAAAAAACATTCAATTATTACAAAGTCTCCTCTCTTTGGATCCTTCCCTACAAGAGACCCTGGATTTACTCTCCAGCGCACAAATTGAGCTAACCGAGGTCTCGCATAACCTACGAAATTACAAAGGAAAGCTGCAGGAGAATCCTCACAGATTACAAGAAATCGAAGATCGGCTTTCCCAAATTTTCAAACTCAAGAAAAAATACGGAAACTCCATTGAAGATATTCAAGCGTCCGTCCAAATAGCTCATACCGAAAAAGAATTTTTCACCCTTTTGAAAGAGGGAATTATCGAAAAAAAAGAAAAACAGGAAAAACTAAAAATTCAATTGCAAGAAGCCTCGAGAGTGCTTTCCCACAAAAGAAAAGAGAAAATTAAGCTTTTTGAAAAGCAAATGAATCAAGCCTTAAGTTCCGTCAATTTACATAACGCACTTTTCAACGTCAGTATCGAAAAAAAAGAATGCACACCTACGGGAGAAGACCAAATAGAATTTCTATTCTCTGCCAATAATGAATCCCCCCTTCCTCTTGAAAAATGTGCAAGCGGCGGAGAAATTTCAAGGCTTTTACTCTTAATTAAAACCATGCTAGCAGATAAAGAAGGAGCTTTTTCCCTCGTTTTCGATGAAATTGATGCCAATGTAGGGGGCGAGAGCGCTTCATTGATCGGAGAAAAACTCAAAAAAATAGGAACCAGCCGCCAGGTACTCTGTATAACCCATTTTGTGCAAGTTGCTTATCTTGCCGATCATCATATTCGGGTTTCGAAAAAAGAAACGAGCGGGAAAATGCAATCGTCAGTAGAAGTATTATCGAAAGAAAAACGGAAAGAAGAGTACAGTCGGATGCTAGGTCACTTTTTAAAAAAACCATAACCATCTGTATATTAATTTCTTATAAAAAACATTGATTAGCAAAGTAGATTGATCCTACAATTTTTGAGTGGAAGAACCAACATATAGGGACTCATCGTGAAGGATTCATCAAATGGGCTACTTGCTAACGCTCAAAAGATAAAACTATCTAAAGATCTACTCACAAAAACTCTCGGACCCGTTTCCGATCTGGAAAAGCACCTCCCCTCCGACTGGTGGAAAAATCTTTTTAATTCTATCTATCTCAAAACAGATGGCGACGTCGTAGAAAATCCATTAAACACCTCCAAAGACACCGACTTTCTCCTACAAGTCACCCAAATTTCCCCCACCGACCGAATATTAGATCTTTGCTGCGGGCAAGGTAGACACTCCATTGAATTAGCTAAAAGAGGATTTCAGTATATTACAGGAATAGACCGATCCCGTTATTTAATTCGTGTCGCCAGAAAAAGAGCCCAGCAATTA
>JBAXUO010000009.1:0-17566 GCA_037129625.1 Chlamydiota bacterium | reverse complement strand
GCTGACCTCTTTTTAGTTCTTTAGTTAAATAAAAGTAGCCATCAGACCGCTGTACATTTCGGCAGTACTTATGACTTACACCATCTACTTGTCCAGTCGATGTGTCGATGCAAAAATTTCCCGAAAGCCGCACTTTTGCTCTTCCTAAGTGTGTTCCTGCTTTTTTACCTTTTGGAACCATAGCTCTAACGATGTCTCCTGTTTTAAAACCCTGGACTTTTTTCTCTTTTTTGGCACAAGTTCTTGGAAATCCATATCTATCCATTCGACAAAATTGCCGACACCCTCTTCCCGTAGCTTTGATGAGGAAAGGAGTAATCAATGGATCTATTAAGATAAATTCTCCTGTCTTTCCAACGCAAGCAGCATCTATCCAATGGTCTTTTCTTAAGTTTTGTTTTACTCTATTGAATTTTGTTCTGCCTCCACTCCAAGAAGTTGTGGGAAGACCAAATAAGCTAAGAGATCGAAAAATAGCCGGCCTAGTTGAATTAACAGCGGCAGTATCGTGTAATGGGATTTTTGACTTACTAAGAATTTTAGATTGCTGCTCAGGATCGCCACGTAGAAAATCTTGAATATCTGCATTGCCTTTTTTGAGATTACAATCCTGGCAAGCAATGGTTAAATTAGAAATCCGATTACTGCCTCCTTTGCTTCTAGGTGTTATATGGTCAATTTCTAATCGAGTGCTTTCCGCACCGCAATACACACATTTTCTCCCCCATTTTTCCAAAAGATATTCTCTTATCTCATAACCGAGAAGATCTCCTTGCTGATACTCAACTCCTGAAATTTCCGGATTCTGGATTTTTTGGGTGTCAAAACGAACTGTTTCTACAGCTATTGAGGATATACAAACAAGTTTTGATAGTCGATTGACTAAGCTGTATATATTATCCACTCTTGATTGCAAAGAGGGTGGAAGCCAATTCTCTTTTCTCGTCCGATTCTCAAATCTGGATTGACGATAGCGCGTTTTTCTACATCTACGACTCCTTCTTATAGCTCTTCTAGCTTCAAGAGCGGAGTGTATCATATTTCCTCTGTGTTGAAGGTTTGCTGCCCATACAACAGTTTTCCCTTTTTGAAAATTTCCAACCATAGCGATTCCGGTCGTTTTGCTTCCCGGATCCATTTTAACTTCAATCTCTTGAACATCCCCTTTCTTTCTATTTTTAAGAATAATAGAAAAAGGATAGGCTTTGAAAACAGCCGCTTTCCCTTTAGTCAAAAGCTCTCGCGCTCGAGACACACAGCAAGGCATGAGCGGTTTTTTATTCTTATTTAAAACAAATACTTTTTGCATATGCAAAATTTCCATTTGTAGCGGTTACCCGCAATCTCCACTCAACTTACGTCTTGTGGGTAAAGTTCCCCTCGCCAATGTTATGGAGCGGTTTTACACGCATGCGTGTCGTATGCAGCACTGACTTAACCCGTACATCTGTTTAACCACATACCGCAGAGCGTAGGACTGAGGCGGCATCCTACGGTGCCTATATATTCGCTCCTAACGTAGTCTTAAGTTGCCTTAAGACTGAGGCTGGTCAACTTCAGACTCGATTTCTCAAGCCTCTCCCTTCAGGGAGGGGTTGTTGACTTCAATCTACTCTTAGTTGGGTTCTTCCGGTTTTTTTTCTTCTTTTTTTCTGAGGTGGGGATAGAATTTGTAAATTAACCAGCCTGAAATTGCCCCAAAACCTAATATAATAGTAAGAAGGGTAAAGAAAATAAACTGAAAACGCTTGGATGAGCCTTTTGTCATCACAACAGACCAAATGCTGACATAATCTTTTTCTTTTGCCTTTCCAGAGATCTTTTCATTTTGAGGCTGTAAGTCAATATCAGAAAATCGGGCTCGATCGGAAATCACAGATACATTTTCAAAACCTAAGTTGTCTATACTTCCGGAAATAAGTCTCTTGATTTTTGTCTCTAAATGATTGTTGGGATCGTCCAGAACTCCTTGATGTTTTATATATACGGCAGCTTTGATTTTTTGAGGCGCTTCTCCACCTTGCGTTTCAGGGGGAGGAAAAGAAATCTGAACTTCTGCATCTAATATCCCGTCAATCTTTCGAATGATGTTTTTAAGCTCTTCTTCTAGCCCGGCTTGATATCGAACGGTCTCTTCTCTATCAGTGGTCATGAGACCTTCTTTGGCAAAAAGCTCCAGAAGCGTTTTTCCTTTTTTGCGAGGAAGTCCAAAATGATTCAAAATGGACATCGCAAGTACAGATTGATCTTGAGGAACAGAGATGTTCCAAAGTATAAGCGGTACCCCAGCTCCCGTTTCACCGGCTTCTACTTTGATTTTATGAGCTGAAAGTCCCTTAGAAGATAAAAAGACTATAATTTCGTTTGCATCTCTTTCGTCAATATTATTGACTATACTTTGATCTTCCGAACAACTCGTAAGAAAGAGAAATGCGAAAATAAAAAAAAGAGAAGAAGATAAAGAACTCTTTTTCATGAAAAAACCACCTAACTTATCTGCTAGTTCCCTAATATTCTTATATCATGCAGCCATTTAGAAAAGAAATGTTTTGTTTGTATGGAGGAAAATCTTAAAATTTTAGGGCTAGATAAATTTTTTTTGGAATGGGTTTTTAGTTGATTTTATATAGTTTGATTTGTTATTCTTGTTTTATAAAAAAATTAATAAAGGTTAAACATGTCTATTGTAAGATTGCAAAATAATTTAAAAGATATTATATCTTCAAATCCTTTCCGAAAAACTATTTCTTCCGGAAAGGTGATCATACGTAGTTGCCTTTCTCATGCTTGGGCTAAAGGTTGGTCACTTTTAGGTTGGACGGAAGGCTCAGCAAAAATATCTCTAGTTAATAAAGTTTTTACTAGCGCAAAGAAAGATTTACCTGTGGAAATAAAAAATTTACCTCAATTTCCGCTGCCTTCCTTTGTTCAATATTTGCAGTCTGCTCACAATGAGGTACTTCCTTCCGTGTCATCTAAATCTTCTTTACAAGAGAGAAATTTACAAGTCGACACCATTATAGGAAAATGTCAAAATTCTTTTATGTGGAAGAATTCTTTTACAGCGCTCGCTTCCCAAATCGAAACCGCCCCAACGCTTGAATCATTGCAGCAATTGTCAGATAGTATTGACGCCCTCCCCCATCGAAGTCAGATTTTTTATTCAGGCCTTTCGGGTCATTTGCTTTATGGATTAAAACAAAGTATGGAAGTCGCTTATTTTAGGATATTAGATAAGGAAATTCAGTCTTTGCAAACAATTTCTGAGGGAAATCTACAAGCAAAATTGCAGACTATTTTAGATGCTTTAGAAAAAACGCCTTCTTGGCTTGTGCGTTGGAATCTTCCTCAAGAAAATTTTCAAAAACAGGCAAGGGATTTTCAAATTAACGCTTGTAATAAAGCTTTAGAAAAAAGCACTTCTTTTGTGATGCGAAATTTAGAAGATTCTGTAGGTATTTTTTCTTATGAAACTCCCCGTTTTGAGCCCTTGCAATCTGTAATGTTGTCTAATTCAGCCTATGTGAGGTTGCATCTCCTTGAGATAGATAATTTTCAAATGGATCTAGAAAAGATGGACTCCCTATTCCACCTTTTATCTTCTCGTCATTTTCAAATACCACCTCAGGTAATACAAGAAAAGGAACGTAAACTTTCTATTCTTGCTCCAGCAAAACAATCTTTGCTCCTTTTGAAGGCAGTGCAAGAGGTCGGCATTTCTTCCTTTTTATCGGGTTCCATCCCTCAATCAGACATAACGAATCTTTTAGCTCAATTGAAAGCGGACATTCGGGGAAATGGGCATTTTAAAGTTACTTTATCTTCATGTATTCCTGATTTGCAAAAATTATTGTCAGAACAGATTCTTGCTGAATATGAAAAAGAACATCAAAAGTTGATCCGTTTGACCCCCGTCGCCTCAGTAGCCTCTGCCATAGAAATTATGCGAGGAGTTCACGATTTTTCACTAAAAATCGAAAAGTATAAAGAAGATCTCGAAGCTGTAAAGGAAAGGAGCCAGGGTTATGAATGTTCCGTTTACGCTACCCTTTCTACCAAAATTCAAAATGAAAAAAAACTCCAAATTTTAGAACGTGGTGCTACTTTCCAAATTTTTGAAAGAGTCCGCAAAGGCTTTGAGCAAAGAATGCAAGTTTTAGAAACGGGGAAGCAGAATTTAGATGTAGAGCTCTTGCATGTAGAGGCTAAGATGGTAGATGTGAAAAATCTTCAAAGTGAGACAGATGCTTTTAAAAATGATATCGAGTCCATTTTATCCTTATTCCCTCCATCCGAAAGTATAGAAAATCCTTTCTCCGTTTCTGGAATGAAGACTTCCGTGAACGATTTAAGACAAAAGAATCAGATCCAAGCACAGGTTTGTCAATATCATCAAAAATTAAAGACTTTCCAGCAAATGCTCTCGCAACCTTCTGTCGTCCCTATTTTACAATCTCAAACTTTTTTGAATTATAGCCAGGAAGCTTTTGCTACGACTAGAAAAGGGATGAATGATGTGTTGTTTATGGAAAAAGAATTGCAAAGCATGCAGCAACTATTACAAGAAATAGATCCGAGTTTTAAGGGAGTTTCTTATTTTCATTATAATGCATTTATGGCTACGCAAAAAACACTAGAAAAGGTCCAAAAACATCTTCTTAATTCTTTTCAAAATACTTTCAGCTTATTCCAAAAGAGAATGGAAGCTTTAGAAAAGAAAGAAGAAACCTTGGAGAAAGAGGTTATGCATGTGGGCAATAAGATTTTCGAGGCCCAAATATGTGTGAGAGAAATGTTAGATTTTCAAAACGATTTAGCCCTGTTTCTTCCATCTTTACCATCTGGTAAACCTTCTTCCATCCAAAATCTTCCAGTTATGCTTAATTCCTTGTTGGATAAAGGTAAATTCCAACTTCATGCTCGCCATTATCATCATGAAATGGTTACTTTCCAAACCATGATACAACAAAAGGATCTTGAAGAGCTTTTACGCAGTCCAACCTTTGTGAAATACTTGGAAAATGAAATAAAGAAAATGAAACGAATGATGGAAATTGTCGAAAAAGAAGAAGCCACTCTTAACAAAGCACCTTATTTTCACTACTCATCTTTTATGGAAAAGAAAAAAATTATAGAACAAATCTATAGAAATATACATTCTTTCGATCTCGATACAAATATTCAGCTTTTCTTATCTTTTCTTACCCAAGTTTTACCTATGGTAAGATTAGTGCAAGCAGAAAACGTTAGTAGCAAGGAGAGGAAAGAACCTTTGTCTTTAACTCAAAAAAGAGATCGAAAACTCCAAAAACAAGAGACTAAAAAGGCTCATTTTCAGTTTGCAGAGTTTCGAAGAAAATAAGAGATTAGTTTTTCTTCGAAGGAGAAATCTTTTCCCAAAGAGAAGCCGGCAAAGGCCCAAATCTTCTTTTCCAATAATCTTCAATTCCTTGCCGTCCCGCAACATAGTGTAAAAGTTCTTTTCTTTTGCGCTCTGTTTGCTTAGCAGCAAAAAATTTTTGCATAAGAACTTTTTTTCCATAGCGTCTATACACTTGAAGGATTTGAGGGAAGAGGACACGTATATATAAAAAAATTCTTTCTTTTGTAGAAAGATTTTTCTCTATCCATAGTAATCGATTCCTCCACCAAAAATAGTGCATATGAGGTTTTCCTCCTGAAAAAGAGGCAGATCCCTTATGCCAAACTTGTGCTTTTTCAACTGAAAAAACTTTCCACCCCTCATGTCTTGCTTGGAAACAAAAATCACTCTCTTCCCAAAGGAGGAAAAACCGGGGGTCTAACATCCCAATTTTTTCTATCACCTCTTTTTTACAAAAAAGGGCACAACCACAAACATAATCCAGAGGCTCGTCATAAAAATAGGAAGCTTTTTCGTTTCCTCCAATACAGCGGAAATTACCCTGTTTGGGATCCCAAATGCCCCCCAAATGGTCTAAAAAGGAAGGATTATGATATTGATAGAGCTTTCCTCCAAATATGCCCCCTTGGGGTTTCTTTTGGACTGCCTCTAAAAAGGCTTCTAGAATCGAAGGACTTACAATAGTGTCGTTATTTAATAGAAAGAGAAAATCAGCCTTTTTTTCAAGAGCTAGACGGATGCCTACATTATTCCCTTCTGCGAATCCCAAGTTTTCTTGGTTTTGAATAAGCATTACTTTAGGAAATTTTTTTGCAATTTCTTCACAAGAGTCGTCAGAAGAGTGATTATCCACAACGATTGTAAAAAAATGAGGGTAAGTCAGGGAAGCAAGGGAAGCTAAACATTCAAGAGTATCTTTTTTTCCATTCCAATTCAGGATAATAATCGCTACGGTCTTCATGTAAAAGATCCTGTTTTTACAAACTTTTCTATCGATAAAAAAACTTCATCACAAGTTATCTGATGTAAGCAGTAAGGATCTGTGCACTTTCTTTTGAGGCAAGGCTGACAAGTAGGTTTTTTTTGCAGCACATGGCTTTTTGTTTCACCATAAGGACCACAAATCTTTGGATCTGTTGGAACGAAAAGAGCTAGCGTGGGTATTCCAAGGGCGTTAGATAAATGCATAGGGCCTGTGTCGTTGGTAAGAAAAAGATTCATGTTCAGTAAAAAAGCGCCCATTTCTCGGATATCAAGCTGTTGCACAGGAATCGCTCCCTTTAGGTTGTCTACAAGAAATGAATTCAGTTTTTCTTCTCCTTTCCCCCCGGTAATGAAAAGATTACAGTTAAAAGTAGATAGAACTTTTTTTCCAAGCTCAAGAAAGCATTCCTTGGGCCAGCATTTGTAGAGGTCTTTTGCTCCGGGATGCCAAGCCATAGAAAAAGGTTTTTGGGGGAAAGAAAGAAAAAAATCTCTCATTTTTTTGACTTCATCTTTTTGTGGAAAATAGAAAAGTTTGTTTTCTTTTTTCGAAAGAGAAAGGGATTGAACTAACAGGTATCTGCTATCGACTTCATGGATAATGGGAGAAGAGATAACTTCTGTGAGTACATTTTTCCACCCCTTATGGCTGTGAGAAAATCCAATAATTTTGTCTTTCTTAAGACAGGAGAGTAGAGGAAGGATAAAGCGTTGAGAAGCATGGAAAACGTAAATAGAGTCTATTCTTTTTTTACATAGTTGTTTCCAAAGGGAGATGAAAGAGAAAAGGTAGGGTTGAGTCACAAGATAGACTTCGGAAATATCGGGATTATTTTCAAAAATTTTCTTTCCAAGAGGTGTTGTTAGTAAGGAGATACAAAGGGTCGGATGCTTATTTTTTATACTTCGGATTATGGGTGTAGCCCATAGAGTGTCCCCCAGTCCTGTTGTCGAAACAATGAGAATTCTACTAGTGATTCCATTTTCTAAGGGTAATTTGGATGGAGAAAATTTCTTTAAGATTTTGACTAGGAGTAAGAGTAAAAAATTTTTAACTGAAAAAGGTTTCATTTTTGTGCGTGTTTTTTAAAAAATTTTGCCATTTATTCCTTTTAAAGGCAATAAAACCCAATTAAGTACGTTTGTTCTCGCTAAAAAAATCTTATAATATAAAATTTTTCTCAAAAACTTTTTGTAAGTTTTTTTAATAAATTTTATTGTGACAATTTTTATATTATATGGCATAATTAAACAGTTCAAAATATAAAAAGGAGTGTTTATGAACATCCATCCAATCAGTGCAGTAATGAGAGGTTCTTGTGGACTTTTTTCATCATTAACAATAGGTGTAGTAGGAACAGCTAAAAAGGTAGCTAGTTTTGTTCAAAAGCATCCGATATTAATATTTGGAATTATTTCTTTTGTTTCGATCGGATTATGTTCTGCTAGAATACCGCCTCATAATGAAATGATACCTTTTCCTTCTAAGTCTGATTTGAAAGAATGCCTTGAAAATAGTTTAGATAATGATTGGATCAGAGAAAAAGGAATTATTTACCGTTTGGTAAATATTTTTGGAGGCAGAGCTTTCTCAAAAGAAGGATATTCTATAAATCTTCGTGAAGTAAAGGACTCAATAGCTGAGAATCTTAATGTTAAAGGTCCTATGCTAGCAGTGATTAGTCTACATGTAAAAGCGGCACTTGAAAAATGTAGACTCCCAGATTTTGAGACATGGGCGATAAGATTTAACAGAACGGATCTTCTTGCTTAATGCTAAGAATACTGTCACATACTAAGTGATGAGTGACATTAAAAATATTAAAAGAAGATTCAGGAAGCTCAACTTCGTGCAAGCCTTAAGGAAAGAGTATATGAATCATAAACAATCTCAATGGCTCACATTTATAAGAAAGACCATATTAAATAAAACAGGAACCTTTGAGGCAAAAGATTGTCAAGGGATTCCCGTCATTTTCGATTGGACGCAAACAGATATTCAATCTCCAAATCTTGCAACATTTAAAAAAAATATAAGCGAAATGGCAAGCGATGTTCTTGCTCCTATTGAAGTTCAGTTTTTGCGTGAGCATCCTGATGCGGTATCGAAAGAATTGTTTCTGAAACCGTGTGCGATACTTTTTGAACAGGGGGTTCCATCGGTCAATTGGAAGAAAGTCGAAGAACAGATTAAGTCGACTATTAAGCTGTTTTATCTTACTGACTTGTCGACTTTCGGGGCCGAGATCATAAAACCTTTGCTCAATGACATTTATTTTTATGTGACTGTTAAAAATCAGGAAACAAAGCAATGGCTCGGCTTCACCATGTTTTCCATCACTCCCGCCTTGGAGTTTGGCAATATTAAAATCATAAATCTTGCCTTGATAGCGACGGAACAAAATCGTGGATTAGAACAAAGCCTTATGAGTTCTATCTTTCGAATCGTTCCAGAAGTAAAACGATTATTTGTCTTTGTTCGACCTACAAACGATCGCGATAGTACTATGTACCGATCTTGGGGTTTTGTTCAAGATCTTCATCCAATCCACGACCCAAATCACAAAGTGAATATGGATAGTTTGGTTATGCTGGAATATAAAACAGAATTGTCGACATTTTTGCAAAAAACAGCAAACGGTTTGATGGATGTGCAGCAAATTCCCTTAAAGTAACATATTTAAGCTCTCAAAATATATTGTGATGTCGTTTTTTTTATTTTATTTCCTATGAATTCTTAGAGAAGGATTTTATCGACGGTATGAAATTACTCAATGAAAAAATCATTTAGCTAAACCTTCTGAATTAAGTAGATTCTTTTTTTCTTTTTTGCATATTCTAAAGAAAGGTGGGTGAATGAAGAAAATTTTTCTTGTCTTTCTATTTCTTGTTTTTTGTGGATGTAATTCTGCCCACAAGAAGGAAACTATTCGAATCGGAATAGATAGTAAATTTTATCCTTTGGATTTTGAAGAGCAACAAACTTATGTTTATGGGTTTATCCAAGAGATGCTCTTAGAAATGGCCAAAGAACTCTCCATAGAAATTGAACAAGTCAATGCTAATTGGGATGTCCTTTTTGAGGGATTAGATAGCTCTAAGAATCAGATGAGTCGCTATGATGTGGTGATTTCTTCTAAAAAACCTCATAATTTTAATCAGGCTCACTATCATTTTTCTCCTATATTTTTAGATACGGGCCTTGTTCTTGTTTTGCCTAAAGAGGCTAAAGAGACTTCTTGGAAGGAACTTGTCGGTAAGAGGATTGGGTCGATAGGACAGTATACCTTTTTGCAGGAAAAAGAAGGGATCCTCGTGACATTTTATGAAAAATTTCCTGAGATGTGTGATGATCTGATTGAGGGTAAAATTGAAGCATGTGTAATACCCAATGTTTTTTCTATCTACTACTTACGAAATCTCTACGTGAAAGATTTAAAGATAACTTCTTTTGTGACAAAAGAAGGATTGCAGTTTATTTCTTTGAACGAGACTAAGGGAAAAGCGAAAGAGCTAATAGAAAAAGGCATGGCTATCTTAGAAAAAAAACATATCTTAGAAAAATTAAAGATCAAATGGGGTTTAGCTGATCCATCCCTTTGGGAAGCAAACTGGAAAGATTAGAAATCCAGCCTTACTGTAAGGTTTAATCCATGAAGCAATAGATTCGCTGCATTTCCACTTCCATATCCGCGTAGAGTCTCCGATACGTTCAAATCATTGTTCAGATAGCGCAAATGATTTTGTTCCCAATAGATTTGGAATTCGTATAAGAGAGCGATATCGATATGCCACTTGTTTTTTGCAAAATAGGCTCCATAGCCGAACCCAAGATCCATAGCTGCATAGGGAGTCAATAAAGTTCTTCTCTGATGTGATTCTATATAGTTTGTGTCTGATTGGAAAAAATCTGTTTCTTGCAGAGGGTGAATATGGAATCGTTGATACAAAAGGGCTGCGGTACAATCTCCAAAAAAGCGAAACCCTTTTCCTAAGAGCCATTTTCCGTTTACGCCAGCTTTAGGACCTACAATCCAAGAATTTTGTTTTCCATAAAAATGATATTGATCCCCATCAAAGGCATATGCAATTTTAAGCTGTTGATTTATCCAGCCTCCACGAATACCGGCTGTTGGGGTAATGGTTAGATGTCTTCCTGAGTAAAAAGGTCGAGAGAGATTGATTTCTAAAAGATCCATGTGTAATTTCCATTTTCCATGTACCGAATCAAAAAAAATTTGATTGTCAAATTTGAATTGGGGAGAGTTATAAATTACGAGATCTTCATCGCTTGAGTAGGATTTTTTTTCATTTGCATGAAATCGGGTATATCCTAAATCAACGACCCATTTGTCATGATTAAAATTAAAGCCTACACCGACTTGAAATCCGGGCTTATATTTGTATTCTATATCTATGATTTTTGAAAAACCCTCTATCAGATCATAAGAAGTTGCAATTTCTAACCCTTTTTCTCTAGGAAGCCAATAAATAAAACTCGCCGATGCAAAAGCATTCCAAGATCCGGCGATTGTGATTCGGCTGGAAGCATTGTAGACGTTTTTAATTTGATCTTGTTCTAAACCATAACCTGGATTTGTTTTTTCTGATGGGCAGGACATTGAATATACATTGGAAGTTAGTACAAGACTAAATGCTATAGAGAAAAAAGTGTTTTTTTTCATCCAATTGACAGCGCGGAAACCCACTTCTTTAGGAGTGGGAGGAAGCGCTGCTCCCTAGTTAAATTGTTAAAAAAGTGGGAGGGTTTCCCCTCCCAAGCTGTTACCAGCCATCTCCACTCAACTTACGTCTTGTGGGTAAAGTTCCCCTCGCCAATGTTATGGAGCGGTTTACGTATAGACAGCACGCGCTTAACCCTTCTGCGTGTTTAACCATCTATCTTAGAGCTTGGGACTGGGGCGGTATCCCAAGGTAACTATACATTCGCTCCTAACGTAGTTCCGATTTCTCAGAACGTAGGCTGGTCAACATAGGGCTTGAAGTCTTTTTCCAAGGCTCTCCCTTTAGGGAGGGGTAGTTGACTTTTAAACCTAAAAGTGTATGGTCTTGTGCTGAAAATAATTAGTTTTTTTTTAATTTACAATTATTTTTTTACTCAAATTCCTCCCGGACGACTCTTCGAATTTCAGGATCGATAGGGAATGGAGTTGTATTCCAAATTTTTTCAGCATAATTTTTGATCGCAACGTCGGAAGAGAAAGGTCCCATGCCAGCCATATTTTGGATGGCATATTCTGCCCATTTATTTGGCGTTATGTATAACTCTTCTACTTTCTTTTGCGTTTCATAGTAGGGCATTAGATCTTTTATAATAAAATAAGGGTCTAATGCTACTTTTCGATCTGGGTCTACGAGTTTATAAAATAATTGAGAAAGAGCGGCTTGTTCTGAATCGTTAATGGAAAGAGAGCCATCTTGAAGAGCATCAAGGGCTTTTCGAACTTTTGCATTTTGAGAATAGATTTCCCATCCCGGATTCGTGTGAAGTTGATCTATTTCATTAGTCTTGAGACCAAAAGAAAAAGGCCAATAGGCATCAGAAATCGATTTTCGCATTTCAATATTTGCTCCATCTTCTGTTCCAATAGTCAAAGCACCATTCATGGCAAATTTCATATTTCCCGTGCCTGACGCTTCCGTTCCTGCCGTCGAAATCTGTTCTGATAAATCGGCCGCTGGAAAAATTAGCTCTCCTTTGGAAACATTATAGTTTTCAACAAAGGAGACTCTGAGAAGATGAGATATTTCATCGTCAAAATTAATTTTTCGAATGATACAAAAAAATAAGCGAATAATGTTTTTTGCCAGTTCATAACCGGGAGCGGCTTTTCCTCCGATAATAATCATCCGTTTAATTTTGCGAGCGGAGGGATTCTCTTTCAATTCTTGAAAGACCATAATGGTATGGAGGGCTAGCATGAGTTGTCTTTTGTATTCATGGAATCGTTTGACATGAACATCAAAAAGAGCGTCGGAGCCTAGAGGATTTGAATGACGAATGATTTTTCCTTTGAAATCCCTAACCGGATTTTCTAGGGATAAAAATTCGATTAATCTTTCTTTATTTGCTTTTTTGATAGATAAAAATTCTTCTTGTGATTCCTTATCGGAAGCAAATTTGGCGATTTCTTTAATGTGTGGAAAATCGGTTATCCAAGATTTACCAATTCTTTTAGTGATGAAGTCGGAAAGAAGGGGGTTGCATTGGAATAACCAGCGCCTTGGGGTAACACCATTGGTAATTGCGAGAAATTTTTCAGGGTACATGTCGTAAAAATCTTTAAAGAGTTTCTTTTTTAGAAGCTCGGTATGTAATTCGGCGACTCCATTGATTTTTTTACAACCATAAATGGCTAAATGAGCCATTCGAATTTGTCCGTTGTGAATGATGGTCATCCGACGAACTTTGTCCTCATCATTAGGGAATTTTTTTCGAATTAAATTACAAAAATCCTGATTCATTCTTTGGAGTATTTGATATTGACGGGGTAAAAGATATGCGACTCTCATTTCATTCCATTCTTCTAATGCTTCACGCAATACCGTATGATTCGTGTAGTTGCAGCAATTTTGGGTGATCTCATAGGCATGTTTCCACGGAATATCATAATCTTTTGTAAGGACTCTCATCAGCTCAGCGATGATGAGAGCCGGATGAGTGTCGTTTATTTGAATTTGCACTTTTTCTTCTAACGAGGAAATATCCCCATTAACTTGTAAATGGGTTTGTAAAATATCTTTTAAGGAGGCGGAAACAAGTAAGAATTCCTGTTTTAGACGAATTCTTTTTCCCGTTTCATTATTGTCGTTGGGATAAAGCACATCAGTTAATGTTGTGTTTTCCGCTGCTTGATCAAGCTGGCCCGCATTATATCTTTGTAAAGCAAAATTGTGAGGAGATTCTTTGGTAGACCAAAGCCGTAGGGGAAGTATATGTATATTATTTGTTTCTGAATAGCCAATAATAGGTATATTATAAGGAACCGCCCGTACTTCTTCATAATCTTCTAACTGAAAGATTTGATCCCCATGACTATTGGTGCCCGGAAGGGGACGGCCTCGATAAAAAACAGATTGTGCATGGCTATCTTCTCGAATTTCCCAAGGATAAGCGGTAAGAAGCCAGCAATCGGGTCTTTCAATTTGCACTCCATTCCAAATCTCTTGTTCAAAAATACCATATTGGTAACGGAGCCCATACGCACAAGCAGTGTATTTTTGAGTAGCTAGTGAATCCATGAAACAAGAGGCGAGTCTTCCTAGACCGCCATTTCCTAAGCCCAGTTCAGGGTCACAGGCTTTGAGATCTTCATAGGAACGATTGGTTTTTTTGAGAATATCTAAAATAAGTGTTTTGAAATTCATATTGCTAATATTATTTTCTAAAAGTTTTCCGGGAAGATGTTCCATGGAGATGTAGTAGACAATTTTCCCTCTTTTTTCTCTCACGGTTATATAATTTGAAACAATGTTTATCATGATTTCTTCTCGAAGAGCTAAAGAAAGGGCATAATAAAATTCGGAACAGGAAGCGTCGGTGGGAAGTTTTCCTGATATTCCAACAAGTAAATATTTAATTTTTTGCAGTAGGGAATCTAATTCTAATGGCACAGGTATATTATCTCCTTTTTATCCTATTTATATAAAAAAGAGACTAAAAGCAATTAAGATTTTGGAAAAAGAAGTTGTTTCTTTTCACTTTCTAGTAAAGGACGATAGCTACCTTCGGCAAGTTCTCCTAGAAGAAGAGAGCCAATTCGAATTCTTTTTAGCTCTAAAAGAAAAAGATGGGCAGCTAAAATTAGTTCTCGAATTTCATGTTTTTTTCCTTCTGCAATGACAATTTTACAAGTGCCTCTTCGGACTTTTTTTACTGAAATAGGTTTGATCCAAACCCCTTCAACAAAGGCGCCTTCACTAAGAGCAAAAAGTTCTTCATGCGAGAGCTCTTGTCGGACACGAACAAGATACTCTTTGGTAAGTTCGTTGGAGGGATGGATGACTTTCTGGGTGAAATTTCCATCATTAGTAACAAGAATAAGTCCGGTGGTGTCTTTGTCAAGTCTTCCGACTGTAAAAAGTCGACAGGGAATAGAAGAAAAAAGGTCGCAAACGATCTTTGTTTTTCCTTTTTTCTCATTTGTACAGAGATACCCTTTTGGTTTATTGAGAACAAAATAAACTTTTTTTTCCTCTTGTTTTGCGAGGACTTTGCCATCGAGGGTAATAATGTCTTTTTCGGGATCGGCTTTATCTTCCGGCTTTTGTGCTAATTTGCCATTGATATTAACCCTTTTATCTAAAATAATTTTTTCAGCATGACGTCTGGAGGCAATCCCCCTTTTGGCAAGTATTTTACTTAATCTCTCTAAAGGCATAGTCTTTTTTCTTTGGCAAATTTTGTAAGATAGAATATAAAATAGAAAAGATAAAAGTTAAACCCCCAAATTAAGATATATGAAACAAAATCAGAAAAAACCTTTATTAATTCTTCTTCGTCATGGAGAATCTCAATGGAATCAAAAAAATGTCTTTACAGGTTGGGTCGATATTCCTTTAAGTGCTAAGGGGGTAGAAGAGGCAATTCGAGCCGGTACTATCATTCAAAATATTCCTATTGATATTATTTTTACTTCTGCATTGATCCGAGCTCAAATGACAACTTTTTTGGCCATGCTTTATCATGGTAGTGGAAAAGTTCCTGTTCTTCTTCATCCGGGCGAAGGAAATATGGACAAGTGGGGAAAGATGTACTCAGAAAAAATGGAGGAAGAGACTATTCCAACTTTTGCTTCTTGGCATTTGAATGAAAGGATGTATGGAGAGTTACAAGGGAAAAACAAAAAAGAAATGGCTGATCAATTTGGTCCCGAAAAAGTCCAGTATTGGAGAAGAAATTATCATGCGGAGCCACCAGGAGGGGAAAGTCTTTTTTTGACTAAACAAAGAACGATTCCCTATTTTCAAGAGAATATTATGCCATATATTCAACAAGGAAAAAATGTCTTGATCTCTGCTCATGGAAATTCTCTTCGATCCATAGCAATGGATATAGAAAATTTAAGTGAAGAGGAAATTCCTTTACGAGAATTTGTTACAGGTGAACCCGTCTTTTATCGTTATACAAATGGTACGTGGGAAAAAGGTATTGAGTGAAAGACTTTCTAGCGGAAAGAAAAAGACTGTTTTCATACTTGGGAGCTAAAGAAGATTCTTCTTCTTTTTTCTTCAGCTCAAGGTCTTTTCTTTTTTTGTCTTTATATGAGGGATTGCGCTATTTGGGTAGGGAGCGGATTTTTCTTTTAGATACAGAAAAAAATCCTTTTTTTTCTTATTTGGAGGAGATCTTTTTTTTCCGTTTTGAAAGAGTTCCCGTAGATTCAATGGGGCGGGTTGATACAAAGTATGTGCAAGAGAATTTGGATAGTTCTTCTTTTCTTTTTTTGCAGTGGGCTGATCCTTTGTTAGGAACGATTCAACCGATGGAAGAAATTGCAAAAATTTCAGAAGAAAAGGGAATCTTTTTGCATGTGGATGTTTCTACTATTCTTGGAAAAATCCCTTTTCGATTTTCCGATCTTTCGATCGACTTTCTCTCTTTTTCTGTAGATGTTAAAGCGGGAGACTCTCTTTCTACACTAATTTGGAAAAAAAACACTCCTTATTTCCCTTTTTTACAAGATATGAAAAGAGATCAAGTTTTATTGGAGCTTTTATCTTCTTTAGAAAGGATTTTTTCTTTTCAAGATCAGATGCATTTTGAAATACCTCATCAGAGAAAATATTTTGAAAAAGAAATACACAAACAATTGCCTTGGGTAGAGTTCATCGGAAAACCTTCTTTGCAGCTCCCTGATACCCTACTTATGAAACTTCCGGGAATATTTAGAGAGAATATTCGCTACTGTATCCAAGAAAAAAATCGCTCTTTTTCTTTTCTGCAGGAAGATAAGGACTTGTCTTCTGTTCTCATGGCTTGTGGAATGGATGTTTTTTCTGCCAATAGTACGATTCGGTGGTCTTTGCCCCCAGAAATTCCAATAGAAGAGTTGGAAAAAGGAATAAGTTTGTTTGTGGAAGAGGTCAAACGACTTAAAGTTTTGTCGGAAGGAATTGTGAGTAGCTTATGATTCCATTTCTTTCTTTTCAACATGTGGGTTTTTTTGCTAGCGAAAAGCAAAACGCTATTCTTATACGAGGATGGGAGAAGGACATTTCAAAAGGATGGGCTCTTTGCTTATATGTTCTTTGTAGTGAATCGAAAAAAGAGATAGTTGATGTAAAATTTCAAGTTTTTGGTCCGATTCTTCTCATCGGATGTGCCGATCTTTTATGCGCATGGATGAAGGGGAAAAGTATTTCACAGTTATACACGATATCTCCATCCTTTTTGTCTGACCATTTATCTACAGAATCTTTGGAAGTAGATGAAAAGGTTGTTGATTTTCTTTTTTTAATCATTCGGAGGATTTTGATTCAATGCCTGCCGGAAAGAGAGGAGGAAAAATCATTTTCCCCATCTTCAGAGGAGTGGAAGGGTGCTTCATTGGAAAGAAAAAAAGAAATGGTCGAAGAGATTTTGGATAAAGAAGTTCGTCCTTACATTTCCATGGATCAAGGTGGGGTACAGGTAGTTTATATGGAAAAGGATGAAGTGACCATTATTTATGAGGGGGCTTGTGTGGGTTGCTCTGGCGCTGGAAACACTTTATTGTCGATTGAAAGGGTTTTGCAGCAATACATTCACCCTGATATCCGAGTCAAAGTACAAGAAACTTCATTCTAGAAGCTTTTTATATTTCTGTGATTTAAAAATGAAATTTGATATGCTTTTCCCCCTTCGCGGCCAATGTGGAGTTAAAATTGGATCGGAGATGTTTGTGGTTTTTTAGAATATTTTAGGAGTTAATGAGATGAGTGTTCTTAATTTTTTGCCATATTCTCCCCTAAGAGGGTTTTGGTATAGTAACTGTTTTGTTTCAGAGGATGGAAACTCCCTTATTTGTAAAACGGAAAGAGTCGCCAAGGATGCCTTTGCAAAGATTAAAAGCCATTTAATGTTTAACGTTGTTATGAAGTTTGATGAGACAAAAGAGCTTCCCTTTGAACAAAAGACTAGCGCAATCCCTCTCATTTATGGGAGGGTTAAGCTAGCCATTTTTTTGTTTTTATCTC
>JBAXUO010000089.1:0-6712 GCA_037129625.1 Chlamydiota bacterium | reverse complement strand
GGCATTCCTTGACCCCATAGATAAATCTAGGGGATTGCGTCATGTCCCCTGTTCATGCAATTCCCTTAATGATTTTGAGTTTCTTCTTAGTCCCAAAATACATGTAAATAAATTTATTGTCTTTCTTTGTAAAAAAAAATTTAGGATTTCCTTTTTAGTTGCTCAATTTTCTTTCTTTGAGTGATAAAATCTTAGGTCAGAAAATTACCTCATTTACATTTTCTTCGGCTTCCTTTAAGATATGGCGATAAGAATCAAAATTTTTGAGAACAGAGGATCTATGTCTTCCGTAAAGAAAAAACGACGCGCTAAAATGGCTAAACATAAAAGAAAAAAACGAAGACGTCGCGATCGTCATAAAAAGAAATAAGTTTTTTTCTTAGTGATTACATTATGTGGAATTATTCTACCGAGTACGATGTCATCGTCGTAGGAGGGGGTCATGCCGGTTGTGAAGCCGCGCATGCCGCTGCCAAAATGGGAGCGAGAACCCTTCTTCTGACGATGAACCTCGATTCTATTGCTAAGATGAGTTGCAATCCCTCCATTGGAGGGACGGCAAAGGGTCATTTAGTAAGAGAAATTGATGCTCTTGGTGGAATCATGGGCAAAATGGCTGATCGCTCTTCTATTCATTTTCGGATGCTGAATGCTTCGAAAGGACCTGCCGTTCGCTCTCCAAGGGTGCAGGTCGATAAGCATTTGTACTCTCAGGAAATGAAACAAACTCTTGAAAAAATTCCTAACCTGGAAATTAAACAGGGCACTGCTACCTTCCTTGTCTCGAAGGATCAAAAATGTATCGGTATTTCTACTCTTGAGGGCGTTACTTACCTCGGAAAGTGTATCGTTATAACGACCGGAACCTTTCTGGAAGGTAAAATTTTCATGGGCCATACTACTTTTACAGGAGGGCGGCTGGGTGATATGTCGTCCGTGGGCCTTTCTGCCTCTTTAGTGGAAGCAGGACTTACTCTCGGTCGGTTGAAAACAGGAACTCCGGCTCGGATCCATAAAAGAAGTATCGATTTTTCTACTTTAGAAGAGCAAGAAGGAGAAGAAGGGTTTTTTTCTTTCGATGAAAAAGAAAAAAAATGTGAGCCTCGATCTTGCCATATTACTTATACAACCGAAGAAACAAAAAAGATTATTCAAGAAAACTTACAAAAATCTGCCCTTTTTTCCGGGCTAATTCGGGGTGTGGGTCCTAGATATTGCCCCTCGATTGAAGATAAAATTGTCCGGTTTGCCCATCGAGATCGTCATCAGATTTTTTTGGAGCCGGAGGGCATTCATACGGATGAATATTATTTAAATGGCCTTTCTACTTCTTTGCCTTTGGAAGTGCAGGTTAAATTTATTCGCTCGATCCCCGGGTTGGAAAATGCAGAAATTATGCGCCCTGCTTATGCTATCGAATATGATTGGGTCACAAGTGGTCAGTTACTCGCTACGTTAGAAACAAAAAAAGTTCAGGGTCTATTCTTAGCCGGTCAAATCAACGGAACTACAGGGTATGAAGAGGCCGCAGGGCAAGGTCTGGTGGCCGGGATCAATGCGGCATTGCAAGCTATGAAAAGACCTCCTTGTTTTTTCCATCGATCCGAAAGCTATCTAGGCGTGATGATTGATGATTTAATCACAAAAGAAATTGATGAACCTTATCGATTATTTACCAGCCGAGCCGAGCATAGACTTCTTTTACGGCAGGACAATGCAGATCTTCGTTTACGCCCTTTAGGATTTCAATTGGGAATGATTTCTCAAGCTCAAATGGACAAAGTTCAAGATAAACGGCAGAAGATCCAAGCGGAAAAAAAGAGGCTCTCTACTCTTTATGTTTCATTGGAAGGGAAAAGCATTCCTCTATTTCAACTCATTTGTAGACCCGATTATAACTATGAAAAGATGATCCGGGAGTTTCCTTTGCTAATGATTGATTATGGAAAGGAGATCAATGAACAAATCGAAACGGAATTGAAATACGCCGGATATATCAGTCGACAAGAGAAAGATATTGTAAAATTAGAAAATTTAGAAAAAGTGTGCGTTCCCAAGAGCTTTTCGTACAAAGATGTACTGGGTCTTAGAAATGAAGCGAAAGAAAAACTTTCCCGTTTTTCTCCACCTACGTTAGGTTCTGCTTCGAGAATTTCCGGGATTACCCCAGCCGATCTTTCCATTCTTTTGGTCGCATTGCAAAAAAAGCATAAGGAGAATATTTTATGAGAAAAATTATCGGAGGTTTACTTCTAGGAAGTATGCTTCTAGGAAGCTTGCTTCTTTTTTCAGCTGTATATGCTGAAGAAAGTGATCCCATGACTAAGCAGCCTGATGCCTTTTTAAATACACCCATTCTTCCTTTGCGTGATAACTATTGTTCTAGCGTAATGGTAATCTCACCTAAAAGTAGAGCAGAGGATTTTTTACACGCTTTTGATTTGTTGAAAAAAGAGAAAGTGGGAAAAGTTTTTTTTCGCTTTTCGGATGGATCTGTTGTGACGAATGTCCAAGAAATGACACTTTTGACCAATGGAACGATGTTTTTGCTTAAAGTTACATCGAATCAGGGAGTCGCTTATCGTTTTGTGTTGATCGAGGATCTTTTAGAGATTGGCCATTCGTGAACCTTTTTCTTGTCCGTACTGAGGGACTTGGCCTTGAAGAATGGCTCTCTTTGGAAGAGGGTCTTCTTCGAGGGGAAAATCAAAATTTTTGTCTATGGAATCAGGGAACCCCACTTTCTTTAGTTTTGGGAAGATCTTTATCTGTAAGAGATTGGATAAACCTTGAGAAGCTGAAACATCATCCGATTCCTGTTTTTCGTCGCCTTAGCAGCGGCGGCGCTGTGGTGGTTGATGAGAATACTATTTTTGTAAGTTTTATCTTTTCAAAACGAGAATTTTCCAGTTGTCCAAGTACTGTTTTTCAGTGGACGGAAGATCTTTATAAAAAAAGTTGGTCTATTGCTTCTTTTGCTTTACAGGAGAGGGATTATACGATCCAAGACCAAAAATGTGGGGGCAATGCGGCCTATTTTATAAAAGATCGGTTTTTGCAGCATACTTCCTTTTTATGGGATTATTCAAAAGAAAATATGTCTTATTTACTGCCTCCTCCAAAAAGTCCGATGTATCGAAAGAATCGATTACACAGTGATTTTTTATGTCGAATGGAACCTTTTTTAAAAGATAAGAATGGATGCTTTCAATCTTTTGAAAAGGAGCTGAGTCGAAGATTTGATGTGCAAAATATTTCTTTAGAAAGTGCTAAGGAAAGTTTTTCTAAGAAGGCATATAGGAAGGCGTTGTTTCGAGAGAGTGGTTTTTAAAAATCCGTTATAGTTATATTAATAAATTAAGTTGATTAAATTAATTATATAATTTCTATTAAAGTATTATTAGCGGTTCTTTTTATTTCGTTTATTGATTATTATACTTACGCTTAATAAACAATGGAGTTTTTATGTCATCATCAACAACAACAGTATCACCATCTTTCAATGTTAAAGAAACACTGAAACCTTACAAAGCCGCTGCCCAACAAGTTTGGGGAGATGTCTCTTCTGTTTCTGCTGTCCTTTACGGAAAAGTAAAAGAAGTAGCTGCAAAAGTTTCTGCTTTTGTTCAGAAGCATCCTTACCTATTTTTAGCGGTTTCTATTGGTCTTAGCTTAGTAACTATGTCACCATGGATACATGCTTCTTGGGCCATTAGAATGGTCGTGTACGGTGCTTTAGAAACGGTTGCTCTTGCACGTTTCGTTTTGACCGCTCAAATTTTTTGGAAAATGTTTAAAAAAGAAGGCACATCGGATCTATCAAGAAGCCTACTTATTTTAACTGCTTTATCCAACGTAGCTCTTCTTGCTATCGACCCTCATTGGGCAGTTTTTGATGTAGCCGCTTCTACCGGAGCTGCTTTAGGAACGGTTGGCTTGAGTCAGTTCTTTTCTCCTAAGACAGAAGAGAGTGCTGGCCTTGAGATGAAAAATCTAGGTTCATCTTCAGCATCACCAACGCCATCTGCTTCAAAATAATTATAAAAAAGAAGCTCATCGTAAGGCGGCTCTATCAGAGTCGCCTTTTTTTTGTTTCTATATAAAAAAAGCTCCGTTCAAAGGGCCTAAAAAGTTTGCGTTCATCCTAAAAAACTCAAGGTGGGATCGCTTCTTGTAACAAGCTGTCAAGAAAGACGAATCTAACCCAACGCGATCTGTTACAACGTCATGATCCCCTAAATCATTAACTGTTGGATGAAGCAATGCACAATTCTAGGGTCTCCTACAAAACAGAGCCAAAATGTTTCCCAAAAAAGGAAGTAATAACGTAAATCTTTAGGCAAAAAAAGGCAATCGGTTTTTTTAGTTTTTTTTTAAGAGAAGTATGCTCTTACTTTTAAGCTAGTAAGGTAAAAAAAGTGTGGGGGATTTTACAGAATCCTTGCTGCAAAAATTAAAGCAATTCTTTAAGGCTTTCTCTTTGATCTTCATGCGCCAAAGAGACTACATCGTAGAGCGGTCGTGAATCAATTTTTTCAAATACAGAATAATTTTGAGCGGAAAAACGTATTCCATAAGGGGATTTCTGGTGCTCTGCAAGGAATAAATTCATACTTTTAAGTTTACCTCCATGTCCACTTTTCACTTCAATTGGGATGATTTCACGATTATACTCATATAGAAAATCTAGCTCTGCAGTACTGCTTTTTGCTACACGCCTCCAATAATAAAGATCTGTTTTTCGATAGGGGTGAGCATAGCAAAGTAGTTCCTGACCTACAAAAGCCTCCGTTATGGCCCCGCGGTTTACAAATTCTATTCCCGGCTGTAAAAACCATGTAGAAAGATCAAATCCTAGGGTTGCTTGGCAAAGAGCGACGTCTACAAAAATGATTTTAAACCATTCAGGGTTTATTTCTGCGCCTAGAGGTATTCCATTCCCGGCTGAATGATGAATTTTATGAATTACATTTGCTTTGCAAAGTAAATCTAAACAAGGAGATAGCTCTCTTTTTCGATAATTTCCGTGAATATTTTTATATTGAAACTGTTCTCCTATCATTGGCGGAATTTGGTTAAAAAGTGCTTCCATATATATTAGCTGATGTTTCTCAGCATATTTTTCAAAGTCCTGTCGATAAGATGAAATCAAGTCGTGATGAACTTGAAAACTTTCTTTTGCATTTCTTGACGAGATCCATTTAGCAACAGCTTCTGGCATGCCCCCAATAGCGAGATATTCGCCAACTAAATTCATGATTTTTGCGTGTACAGATTCAGAAAATGGGATTTTTTGCGAATTATCTAAAATGGCCTTAAGAATTAAATTATGCCCTCCTGCAGCTAAAAATTCCACAAACGATAAAGGATACAAATGGATACTTGAAACACGACCTACCGGAAGGCCGACTTTTTCTAATGCGAAATCAAAAAGAGAGCCTGCTGCAATAACGTGCAATGAAGGCATGAGTTCATAAAAATAACGAAGAGCTAAAATTGCTTGAGGAGCTTCTTGAATTTCATCAAAAAAAAGAAGCGTATTTCCCGGTTTTATTTCCTTGTCAAAGTGAAGAGATAAATCACGAAGAATTCTTTCCGGCTTAAGATCTTTTTCGAAAATAGGCCGGGCGTCTTTAGCAAGCTCAAAATTTACTTCAATCATATTATCAAAATGTTTTCCAAGTTTTCGAACTGCGTATGTTTTGCCGGTTTGACGTGCACCGCGAATTAATAAAGGTTTACGGTGAATATTGTCTTTCCATTTTTTTAGGTGCCAATCAACTAATCTTTTGAACATAAGGCCTTTTCTTCTATACAAGGTAAATGTATCATGTTCATGGTTGAAAAGAAAGGATAAATGTTGCAGATGCTTATTGTTAGAGAGTTAGGTAATGAATTTAACCTTTCCTGAACGTTTAAAAGGTTCATTTTAGGTCGTTTTTTTCTCCATGGAAAGGTAAAAACAATGCAAGTATGGTTAAATTTCAAGGATCGAAAATTAACAAATTAATAATAAACGAGTTACGTAAGAAGATATGAAAAAAATAAGCTTAAGCTGTCTATGGAATTAGATTGGTACTGTTAATAAATTATTTTGGTCTCGACTACATTGAGTCTTCTAGGAAGCGATATAGATGACCGCCTTCGAAATTTATTCGAAGGCAGAGAAACTTACCTTCTCTAAAAAGAGTTTCCTTTCCTGCCGGTGATACACTCCTCTTTCTTTGTAAGCAGCCGTATTTAGAATTACAAAATGAGTGTTTTTCCTTTCTTGTGAGGAATCTCTTGCACGTACCTCGGAACCCCATACCCGGGAAGCGATTCTCGTAGCTTTAAAATGAGCTTTTTTCCTTTTACCGGAGATACATAAAAAGAATGAGCTCCTTTGACAAAGTCTAAATGATGTAAATAATAGGGAATAACCCCGGTATTTATCAAAGAGGTAAAGAGCTCTTTGAGCGTCGCAAAATTATCGTTCACCCCTTTTAAAAGAACCGTCTGACTTAGGATCGGTATACCTAAGTGAAGAAGCTTTTGTATAGCCTTCTTAACCTCTTCATCGATCTCTTTGGGATGATTGGTATGAATTACAATAAAAAGTGTTTTTTTTCTTTGCGATAGTTTTTTTAGAAAAGAAGTGGTGATCCTTTCCGGAATCCCAATAAGAAATCGTGTGTGAATCCGTATCCTTTGCACATGGGGTATTTTTTCT
>JBAXUO010000088.1:0-6732 GCA_037129625.1 Chlamydiota bacterium | reverse complement strand
TAGAACGCCAGTTGCAAGACCTTCTTCGATACCTTTTATTGTAGGCGTAATGAATTCTTTTGGAATCACTCCACCAACAATTTTGCTGACGACTTCATTTCCTTTGCCGGTTTCATTTGGTTCTATTTCGAGAACCACGTGAGCATATTGACCACGACCACCGCTTTGCTTGACGAATTTGACTTCGGCTTTGCCGGGCACCGTAATAGTTTCTTTATAAGCTACCTGCGGTTCGCCGACATTCGCATCGACAGCGTGTTCTCTTAACATACGATCGCGAAGAATTTCGAGGTGAAGCTCTCCCATACCTGCGATAATAGTTTGTCCTGTTTCTTGGTTGGTCGTGACTCTAAATGTTGGATCCTCATCAGAAAGAGAAGAAAGAGCCATAGAAAGCTTTTCTCGGTCGGCTTTGGTCTTAGGTTCGATTGCCATTGAAATTACCGGTTCCGGAAATTTCATTTTTTCTAAGAGCAGGGGGTGATCTTCTGAGCAAAGCGTATCTCCCGTTGTAGTGTTTTTTAGACCGATGCAAGCAGCAATGTCACCTGTAAAGAAAGCATCTTTATCGGTTCTTTGGTTGGCGTGCATTTGTAGGAGCCGAGAAATTCTTTCTTTATGTTCTTTGGTGGTGTTGAGAACAGATGTTCCTTTTTCTAAAGTACCACTGTAAATACGAATAAAAGTTAGTTTTCCGACAAAAGGATCCGAAACGATTTTAAATGCCAGAGCAGAAAAAGGGCTGTCATCAGAAGGCTTTAACTCTATAGGCTCACCAGTTTTGACATCGGTTCCTTTGATGATTCCTCGATCAATAGGAGATGGCATCCAGTAGGCAACAGAGTCAAGAATTTGTTGAACGCCTTTGTTCTTGAATGCGGTTCCACATAGAACAGGATTAAATTTGTTTTTGCAAACGGCGTAACGAATCGCTTTATGAAGCTCTTCTTCTGTTACTGTTTCCGGTTTTTCGAGAACCTTTGTCATGAAAGTTTCATTGGTTTCATCGACTGTAGCCAATTCTTCTAGAAGCTCGGTTCTCATTTTTTTACAAAGATCTTTCAAGTCATCAGGGATTTCTTGAACGTGGTATTCGGCACCTAAGGTTTCATCATGGAAAATATAGGCTTTCATAGTAACGAGATCGACCATTCCCTTAAAATCTGCTTCAGCACCGATTGGGCAATGAACTGGGATAACATTGGCTCCGAGCTTTTCTTTCATCGATGTGACGCAAGAAAAAAAGTCAGCTCCGGTTCTATCCATTTTATTTACGAAAACGATTCTAGGAACTCCATAATTTTCTGCTTGTCTCCAAACGGTTTCCGATTGAGGTTGAACGCCGGCGACTCCGCAGAATACGACAACAGCTCCATCGAGAACTCGAAAAGATCTTTCTACTTCGTTAGTAAAGTCTACGTGTCCCGGGGTGTCGATAATATTAATTTTGGAATGTTTCCAATAGACAGTGGTAGCTGCAGAGGTAATAGTAATACCCCTTTCTCTTTCTTGTTCCATGAAGTCCATAGTTGCGGCTCCTTCATGAACTTCACCCATTCTATGAACTTTTCCTGAATAGTAGAGAATACGTTCAGTAGTAGTAGTTTTTCCCGCATCGATATGAGCTATAATGCCGATATTTCGCACATTTTCTAGCTTATCCATTTCAGCGCGTTTTGGTTTTGGTGCCATACTTTTACCCTCTTACCATTTGTAGTGTGCAAAAGCTTTGTTAGCTTCTGCCATCTTATGAGTGTCTTCTTTTTTCTTGATCGTGGACCCTTGGTTGTTGTAGCAGTCGGCCAGTTCTGTGGATAAACCCTCGGTCATGCATCTTCCGACTTTGCTTCGGGAGTAGGTGATGATCCATTGCATTGCAAGTGAGGTTCTACGGTTAGGGGCGATTTCTACAGGAACTTGATAGGTAGCGCCACCGATTCTTCTTGATTTAACTTCGAGAGAAGGTTTTGCGTTTTCAAGGGCCTGTTCAAAGGCTTCGAGGGGGTTATCTTCTCTTTTTACTTTCTGGGCAAAATATTCTAAAGCATCGTAGGTGATTTTTCTCGCAACTGATTTTTTACCTTGGATCATGATTTTATTTATGAACTTAGCTAACACGAGGCTCCTGTATAAAGGATCGGGAGCAATTTCTCGTTTAACAGCTCTACGTCTTCTGGACATTGTATTTTCCTGCTTTTTTCGTTGTTATAGTTTCACCTGACTCAAACGAGTCTGCCCCTGATTTTTTCATCTATTTTGAGAAAAGATCATGGGCCAGAATAACTATGAAAGAGTTATTCTAGTATTACTTGGGCTTTTTGGCCCCGTATTTGGATCGAGATTTCTTTCGATCTTTTACTGCGGCACAATCGAGAGCTCCTCGAATAATGTGGTATCGTACGCCGGGAAGGTCTTTTACCCTTCCACCACGAACTAGCACGATGCTATGCTCTTGGAGGTTGTGGCCTTCACCAGGGATGTAAGCGATGATTTCTTGTCCATTGGACAAGCGGACCCAGGCTACCTTTCTCAAAGCAGAGTTAGGTTTTTTGGGTGTTTTAGTTTTAACCTGCAAACAGACTCCACGTTTTTGGGCGCAAGACTGTAAAGCGGGCGACTTGTTACGTCGTTTTACTTGGGATCGTCCTTGTCGAACGAGTTGATTAATCGTAGGCATTCTGCCGTTCTCCTTAAAGATAAAAATAGTTAGACATAAGAAATATATATGGAACGGGATTTATTTGCAAAATGGATTGAGGTTCTGGGAGAAATAATGTTTTTGGGTTATGGGAGGCTTTGGAAGAGTGACGAAGGCAGGCTTGAGGCTAAACAAAATAGCTGTAGATCTTTTCTTGTAGCGCAAGTTTCTAATATGCAGTAACCTGCAAGATTGTTTTTTACTGTGCATTACGTTTTTTTGGTGTTAGATTCGTGTTTTCCTTGAGAATTAAATAAACATTTCATCTTTTTATTTAATTTCATCCGTTTAATGTTAGTTAGTTAAGCTTAGTAATTAATTGTAATTAGTTTGGTTTAATTAATAAACATTGCTTAATTAAATTATTTAATATTATAATCCCTTTTAGGGAGGGCGAAGCTATTAGAGACTAGCTTACGACGCTAAGTTTGAAACCCCGATTTTTTAAGTTATAATGCTCTTAGCTAAACAGCAATCCCTTGAGTGTAGTAACAAGTATAAAACTTGTACTCACTTCTGACGTAAAGGCTCTCTTCTCACGAAGATACCACCTTTTCTAAATCAGAAGTGACTCTGACTTCACAGAAGAAGTCAACTCATTCAAGGATTCTTTTACTGTTCTTAGCATCATGGCAAACTTATAACTTAAGAATACATATTCGAGGTTCTATACTAGATCTCAGCTTCTCCCTCCTTACTTTTTATGGAGATGTATGAAGAAATTGATTATAGCTGTTATTTGTTTGTTCTCTGGCTCGATCGAAGCGAAAGATGTTGCTTTGAAAGAACTAAGACCTGTTATGGGAATGTTTTTTGATCTCCATGTCGAAGTAAAAACTTTCACCCCAACCATCGTTAAACGATTTGTTAAACTATATATTGACCAATTCGATGGAGAAAAAATGTACCTCCTTCGTGATGAAATAGAACCTTACCTTAACCTCTCAGAAGAAAAAGCCTCCCTGATTCTTCAAAAAATTGACGATAATGACTTTTCTGACTTCTTTGAACTTAGACAATTATTTTGTAAAGCTATCCAAAGATCTAGGGCATTGAGACCCACTTCTGTTCCTAATCTGGAAAAAAATTCCTCTTCTTCTTCCCAATGGTCTGATTTTGCAACAAATGAAAAAGAACTTTCCCAAAGACAATATGACAAATTTCAAAAATTTTTCTCCTATCAACAAAAACGCTTCGGGACCAAACTTCCTGTAGAAAAACAAAACCGATTATTCTCACTCATAGAAAAAAAACTCCGGTTCTTTGAAAATATCTACCTTTCGGAAAAAGAATCCGCAATCACAACCCAAATCCTTAAAGCTTTTGCTAAAAGCTTAGATGCCCACTCTTCTTTTTTTTCCGATGAAGAAGCTTTTGAAATGCGAATAAGCCTTGAAAAACAATTTGAAGGGTATGGAGTCGTCTTATCCGAAAATGTGGATGGGGTCTTCATTGCAGGACTTGTAAAGGGAAGCCCTGCCGAAGAATGCGGCCAGATTCATTTACAAGATCGGTTGGTAGAAATTGATCAAGCTTCCGTTCGAGATTTTACCTTTGAAGAAGTTCTTGAAGCGATGAAAAAAAATAAACGCAAAGATATCACCTTGGGTTTTTTAAGAGAAAATAACCTGGTGGTCCAAGTTCATATTGAAAAAAGACCCATTTCTATGCAAGAAGATCGATTGAGCTATACGGTAGAGCCTTTTGAGAACGGTGTGATTGGAAAATTACATCTAAATTCTTTTTACGAAAATGATAAAGGAATGAACAGCGATAAAGATATTCGTGAGGCATTAACGGCTATCCAAAAAATTGGTCCCATAAAAGGAATTGTTTTAGATCTTAGAGAAAATTCCGGGGGCTTCTTAAGCCAAGCTGTCAAAGTAGCAGGCATATTTATGTCGAGCGGTGTGGTTGCTGTTTCTAAATATTCCAAAGGCGAGTTGCGTTATTTAAGAAATGTTTATCCAAAAAGTACCTATGCAGGGCCTCTGGTTATCTTAACTTCTAAACTTTCTGCTTCTGCTGCAGAAATCGTAGCTCAGGCTTTGCAAGATTATGGCATTGCTATTGTGGTCGGGGATGAAAGAACCTTTGGAAAAGGGTCGATTCAGTACCAAACTGTGACAAGAGAAGACGCGGAAATATTTTTTAAAGTAACTGTAGGTAAGTACTATACAGTTTCCGGACGAACCACCCAGATTGAAGGGGTAAAAGCGGATATCGTGGTTCCTTCCGAGTTTTCTTATAGCCGTTGCGGTGAAAGATATTTAGAATATCCACTTCCTTCGGACCATATTCCAGATTCTTATCAAGATTCTCTTGGGGATTTGGACCCACCTTCCAGAACTTGGTTTGAATATCTCTACCTCCCTCATCTACAAAATCATAATTCTTTTTGGACTTATCTGTTACCTAAGCTAAAAGAAAGTAGTACGATACGGTTGGCTCACAATAAAAAATTTCAAGTCTTTTTAGAAGAGCAAAAGAAAAAAGATCCGAATGAACACATTATGTTAGAAAAGAAGGAATTAAATAAGGAAGATCTCCAACTTGCCGAATCGTTAAATATTTTGAAGGATATGATCCATTTCGAATCACAGATCAAAAAGGGATCTTCAGAAAAAGTAGTGTTACAACAAAAGAAATGATTGCGAAAAATCTATCAATCGAACTATCTTGGTCTTTTAAAAATTGGCCAGATAGCTCAGTTGGTAGAGCAGAGGACTGAAAATCCTTGTGTCGCTGGTTCGATTCCAGTTCTGGCCACATCGTTTCTAAAGCGGGGAGTTATTACTTTCCGCTTCTTTTTTTATGTTAGAAAATCTTATTTCCCATAGAAAAGAACCAGGCCTTCAAAGTAACCCATAACCACTTCTTTTACTCGATTCGGCACTGTATCTTTCTTCATATTCAGCTTGTGAAGCTCTTCATAATTGTTTTGACATAGGGTTTCTCCATAACAAATAGTATACTGGTCCTAGTTTCTTCCTACGGTGCCTATATATTCGCTCCTAACGTAGCCTTAAGTTGCCTTAAGATTGAGGCTGGTCAACTTTAGACTCGATTTCTCAAGCCGCTCCCTTCAAGGAGGGGCTGTTGACCGATTCACGCTTAGTCAAACTTTAGCTTTGATTCTTCTCCGTCTTATTCCGTGTCTCTTCACCATCACGGCGCCTCTTTTGACTGACTTAGATACGCATCGTTGAGGCACAACCCTGATCTCTACGTCGCATCCAAGCAATGTGAGATAGTTCACAAGTGTGTCATTGCTGAAATCATTAATTTTACCAGTCATGAGGGCAGATACTTTTGGAGCGCTGATCCCTAAAATATCAGCAATTTTTTTCTGGCTAAGACCGCTTTTTCGGATAATGCTAACAACTTCTGACATCAGATCGGACCGAGTGACCATTTCGTCAGAATCGTTTAAGCCGAGATCGGCAAAAATATTGTCCTCAGTAATATGAAAATTTTTTTCTTTCATTTTTGCCTCTTCCATTTGTGATAATCAACTCTTGCCTGCTTAAGGCGTTGGAGAATCAAATCCATCTCCTTCTTTGGCGTAGCAATGCCCGACTTGCTCTTCTTTTGGAACACGTGCAACACAGCTACGGCATCCTTGAATTCTACGGTGTACGCAGCCCTAAAAGTCCCTTCTCTCTCATCTACGACTACTTCTGATATCGGTTCATGGAGATGCTTTAGAGGCTTAGTATTCCCTAGATCCTTTCCCTTCTGTAGCTCTCTTAATGAGTGCCCAATTTCCTTTTGCACGCCTACAGGCATTTCTTTCAGGTCCTTCTTTGACGAACCTATCCAGAGAATGGGTCTCAATGAATGGATATCACGCATGCAATACATAATTACCAATATTGGTAATTTTTGTATACTGATAATCTTTTTTTATGTTAGAAAATCTTATTTCCCATAGAAAAGAACCAGTCCTTCAAAGTAACCCATAGCCACTTCTTTTACCCGATTCGGCACTGTATCTTTCTTCATATTCAGCTTGTGAAGCTCTTCATAATTGT
>JBAXUO010000087.1:0-6762 GCA_037129625.1 Chlamydiota bacterium | reverse complement strand
TTGTGGAGGCGAGTTGGTAGTAGTCTATTTCCGGGTCTGCGAAAAGGGAAGATTGAAAAACTAGAAGTAAGAAAAAAAGGAACATTCGTTTCATAAAAAACCTAAAAAAGAATTTTTTAAGTTGAGGCAAAATAAAGTTTAAGTCAAGGCAAAAAACTGACATTTAACTTTGCGTTGACAGCATTTTTATTGTTTTGGAGGTTGTTTCGGAACAAAGGGAAAAATAGAAAGTTTTCTAGAAAAAATGATTTCGTCATCAGCTTTTCCAACGATTAATGAAGAGTGAGAAGCAATACATTTTTTTTTGGAGAAATTCATGTATCGCCGAAGGTTTTCTGTCTTTTCTTTTCCCCAAGAGCTTAAAAGAAGATCAAACTCTTGAGAGGTAATTTCTTCTTGGGCCAATTTCTTTTTCTCTAGGATGTTGACTATTTTTTCATCTAAGAAGGTTAGCAATATTTCTCTCGAAGCATAAGGAATATAAATCCTAGAAGGGGTTTGCTCTCCTGTGATGTAGTCTAGAATGGAAGGGAGTCCCTTTGATCCTTTGATCATGCGGTAGTAGGTTGCTTGGAGTGAGTGGGTTTTAAAACGAATTTTTTCAAAAGGAATAGATTGGAAATTTTCATTTTTTATCGAGTCTATTAAGCCATTGATGAAATGTTTTTCTAAAGTAGGATCTCCTGAGAATAAGGTTTGTCCGTATAGGATGTCGATGAGACGAAGAAAAAAATTGTAGAGCTCAGGATGGGTTTCTTTTCCATCTATGAGAAGAGGAAAAATATTCAAACGGGAAAATTCATAGCTTTTTTCTTTGGTGTAATGGAACTTTTTAGGTAAGGACTTTTCTTTTGGGTTGGGCTCTTTGATTTTTTTTTCTGAAGGAAAGGTAGCTTTATAGTACTTATTTTCGTACGTATTACGAAAATGTCTGGATGCTTTCATGTATTTGACAAAAGCAGCTTCTCTTTGTTTTGTTGTTGTGGTTTCGTGGTAAAGAGCGTGTGTTGCCATGGATAAAAGGATAAGAAGAGAAGAGATGAGAGTCAAAAAGTACATCAATATTCCACAATATTATGTTCGGAGAGCGTAAAAAAACAAAAGGAGACCTCTTCTACGTTCGATTTGGTTACGGAGAGTTTGATCATAGGAGGTAGAGAATATTCTTTCCATGAGATGTCCCACTTGTTTTTTTCTTTACGAAAGAAGGAAAGAGCAAAATTTTGAATCGAGGTGCCTAGTATTTCTTCACGAGAGGGAGATTTCTTTTTTTCCGGAAAGGGTTTGAATCGGAGATGGATGGTTTTTTCTTCTGCATTGAGAAATAGTTCCCCTTGGACTATTCCGCTAAAGGAAGGGTCGGGATCAATCCCATTATCGAAAAGAAAGTAGAGATGTTTTGCATTACCATGAAAAGCAATTTCTAAGGGTACTGGTGGACATAAATGAGAAAAGATATGAGTGAGTCTTTGTTGAATATGGGCTCTTTCAAAGACGATTTCTTTTGCATCTTCTACATTTTTTTTTATGACATGGATATGGGTGAAAAAGTGGAAAAGGGAGATCAGAATAGCGGATATGATGGTTAAGGAGATAAGAACTTCGAGCAAAAGGAAAGGACGTTTCATATAAAATTATTGGTTTTTAGATGTTTAGGATGATGAATAGAGGGTTTTTTTGGAAGTTTTTTTTAGTGTGGGTGCTTTAGGACAGGAAAAGTTATGAACGCTGTTTGGATTGTCTTAAGGTGAAAAATCCAAGAGCTATAGCAAGAAGAGCATACATGAGAAGACTAAAGGGAAGAGGCAAATAGGCAGTTTTTGATGCAGGTAAAATGCCAAGAACCGTTAATAGAGCGATGCCGACTCCCATGCAAGTATCTCCCCCAATGAAACCCGAAGAGATCAGGATGCCGTTTTCTCTTTTTTCCTTATCTTGGGTGTTACGATGAACCCAAAAAGAGACAAGGCCGCCCACCATCATAGCCGCGCTTAAAGAGAGAGGTAAATATAAACCAATAGCAAAGGGAAGAATGGGGACTTTGAGCATTCCTACGATGAGTCCTAAAATAATTCCGATTCCTACTAGAGTAAACGGTAAGTTGCCGTGAATTACTCCCTTTGCAATCAGAGCCATTAAGGTAGCTTGGGGGGCCGGCATTAAAGCAGATCCGAGGGTATAGGCTTTGTGTAAAATATAAATAGTACTTCCTAAGGCAAGGGCGGGGATGATAATTCCAATGATTTCTGCTATTTGTTGGGATTTAGGAGTGGCTCCTAATAAAAATCCGGTTTTCAAATCTTGAGAGGTAGTGGATGCCATGGTGATAGCTACATTGACAACGCAGCTCATGGTGAGAGCGGAAATGAGATACATTTTTTCTGTCCAGCCTAAAGAGACAAAGATCAAGCAGGTTAAAAGAAGTGTCGTGATGGTCATTCCGGACGCCGGGTTTGAAGTGCTTCCTACAATCCCTACAGTAATGGAAGTGACGGCAACAAAGAAAAACCCCAAAATTGTGAGAAGTAGAATGGTAAAAAAATTCATGGAGAAGGACGGAAGTAGCCAGAGAGTTAAAATGATCGCAATAGAGCCTAAGATGAGCCAAGCTAAGGAAATATCTTTATTGGTTCTGCTTACTTCCGTTTTGGAGGGCTTGCCAAGGGAAAACATCTCTTTAAAACCAAAATGAAAGGTTTTAAAGACAAGGGGAAAAATACGAAATAGACTGATGAGACCTCCGATGGCCACTGTTCCGGCCCCAATATATCTGACATAATCGGACCAGATTTCATTGGCAGACATGTTTTGGATTGGATGTTCGGAAGGGTAAACGGAAAGATTGCCAAGGCCAAACATGGAAATGAGGGGGATGATCACCCACCAAGCTAGAGCGCCTCCGGCAAACATGAAAGAGCAAATTCTGGGCCCTATGATATAGCCAACACCTAATAAGGCTGGTGTGCCATCAATGCTTATTTGCGTTTTTTTGAAAGTGGTGATGATCCAAGTAGGGACTTCTTCCCAAAGAAAAAGAGCACTGGAACAAATTTTGAAAGAGATGCCGGTAATAAATCCCCAAGCGGCAAGGATAGCTCCTTTATGGGAGGCAGATTCTCCGGCTTTTAGGATTTCTGCACAGGCTTTTCCTTCCGGGAAAGGGAGGGTTTCATGTTCCTCTACGATGATATATCGACGCATAGGAATCATAAAAAGGATTCCTAAAATACCTCCTAAAGCAGAGAGAGCAAAAATTTTTGTAATAGAGGGGGTGTCTCCTAAAAAAATGAGCGCGGGTATGGTAAAAGCAACTCCGGCGGCAAGACCTTCTCCGACAGTGGCAATGGTTTGGACGATATTATTTTCCAAGATGGTGGATTTTTTAAAAAAGGTACGTAAGATGGTCATGGAAAGAACGGCGGCTGGAATGGATGCAGAGACGGTGGATCCTGTTTTTAAAGCTAGGTAGAGGTTGCCGATGGCAAAGATGAAGCCAAAGAGGATTCCCAAAAGGATAGCTTTAAAGGTAAACTCTCGAATGGATCTATCGGAAGTAATAAATGGTTCGAATGCCATAAGTAGCTCCTAATAATTTTTATATGCCGATTCGAACCATTTTATTCTATGAAATAATTCTTAAGTTTTATTTACGTAAGTAAGTTATTTAGGATCTGACTATATTTTTATGAATAAAAAGATGATAGATAGTTTGCTTAGATTGGTTTTTAGCAAGGTTTTTAAAAAGTAGGGTAACGCGAACCATCTGACCTTGTGGCTTGTTTTTTTCTTTGAGTAACGATACGGAAAAAGTTCTCTCAATGGTTTGAGTGGAAAAAAGAGTAGGAAAATGTAAAGAAATCGGAGGGAGATTCCCAACAAAGGGTTTTTCAAAGGAGATTTTTTCAAAATGGATATCTTTTTTGTAGAAAAGCTCTTTGCAGTCCCCAAAGGAAAGCTCAAAGAGTCTTTCGTATTCAATATTTTCGATCATTTGGATTTCGGTACGAAAAAAAAGATAGGTGTTTTTTATAAGAAAAAGTCCCCCGGTGCTAACGAGGAGTAGAATGAGAAGAACTTCGATAAGAAAAAAAGGTTTTTTTTTCATAGAATTTGCAGGGGAGAGAAGTCGAGATAATCACAGGAGGTGAGGTAATATTCGATTCCTTCTTTTTTCTCTCCAAAGAGTTTTATCCCCTTTTTTAGACTGTGTAAATGACCAAAAACAGAGATATTGATTTTATATTTTTGGAAAAGCAAAGAGGTCTTGGAAGGGAAAAGATCCAAACCGATAGGCGGATAATGAGTCATGGCGATACGTGTTTTAGCAGAAGAGCTCATTTGGGAAAGGCTCATTTCCAGTCTTTGGAGTTCTCTTGTAAAAATGACCTCATCTTCCGGCGGGAGACTCTTTTTTTCGGTGGTAAGGGGGAGTGTAAACTCAATGGCAGATGAAAATGAATATTCCGGTGTGTCCCAGAGTCTGGATCCTGCAACGGCGATATCATTCCAAAGAAAAGCGGTGTTTTGCAAAACATGAAGGGAAGGGGGTAATATGTCTTGGACTTTTTTTAAAGAAGACCACCAGAAATCATGATTTCCTCGGATGAGAAGTTTGGTTCCGGGTAGGTTGTGGATCCATTCTAAGTCTGGAAGTGCTTGTTCGAGTCGGATCGCCCATGAAATATCCCCGGGAATTAAGACTAGATCTTGGGAAGAGATTTTTTTCCTCCAAGAGGTTTCTATTTTTTGAGTATAATGCAGCCACTGAGATCCAAATACTTCCATGGACTTACCGGTAGTGCCGAAGGAGAGATGGAGATCGGATAAAGCAAAAACGCTCATGAGAAACCCTTTACATTAAAAAATACCTGAAGAGTGGAAAAATTAAAAGATGAAGTTATTGGGGATTCGGGTTCCTGCGGTAACAATGATAATTCCATCCCGAACATAGATTCCTTTTCCGTCATAGGTTTTTAATTGATCTTTGTTGATAAGTTGCACGTTTTTTCCAAGGCAGACATGTTCGTCGATAATGCATTTTTTTATAATGCAGTTTTCGCCGATTTCAAATCGTTCCTGGACGTAATTGGTTTGATGGGCGGGGGATAAATAAAAGTTGTTTCCCATAATAATACTATTGTGAATGACGGTTCCTTTTTTTATGCTGGAGCGAAGTCCTATAATGCTGTTAATGATTTCTTTAGCTTCCACCATAGATCCTTCACAGATAATGGAATGATCTACTTGCGTGGAAAAGATTTGGGCGCCGGGAAGGTGGTTGCTTTGTGTATAGATGGGATTTTGTTCATCATACATTTTAAGTCCTTTGAAGGCGGGATCGGTCAGAGCTAAATTAGCTTTATAGTAAGACTCAACAGTTCCGATGTCCTCCCAATAGCCGTCATAGTAAAAAGCGGCAGTTTTCCCTTTTTTTATTTCAGTGGGAATAAGGTGTTTTCCGAAATCATCACGAGTATCTTCTAAAAGAAGAGATCTAAGAGCTTCTCTTTTAAAGATATATATTCCCATGGAACCCAAGTATTTTTCTTTGCTGATGTTATAGGTTTTTTTGATTATTTCAGGGATTTCAAAAGAGACGAGTAGCGAAGGGTCTTTTGGTTTTTCTACAAAGTCGGTGACAAAAGAGTTTGAATCAATTTTTAGAATGCCCATTCGTTGGCTATCTTTTTCTAAGACAGGGAGGCAGGCAATGGTGAGATTTGCATCTGTTTCAATGGTAAACTCGAGCATTTTTCTAAAGTTAATGTTATAGAGTTGGTCCCCTGATAGGATAAGAAAATAGTCAACTGGGAGGTTTAAAATGGTATCTAAATTTTTTCGAATAGCGTCAGCCGTTCCTTCGAACCAAACTTTTTCTCCGTTCGGTCTTTCTTCCGGGGTGATAAAATCGATCATTCCGGTTAGAAAGTTATCGAAGTGATAAGTTAAAGAGAGGTGGTGTTGTAGTTCTGATGTTAGGTATTGACCGATGACAAAAATTTGTCGAATGTTTGAGTTTAGAGAGTTAGAAATAGGTACGTCGATGAGTCGATATCTTCCTCCGTAGGAGACGGCGGGTTTGCTATGCATGAGAGTGAGGGGGAAGAGACGAGAGCCTTTACCTCCAGCGAGCACGATACTAGCAATATTAATTTGTTTATTATCGAGTAGTAGAGACATTACTTTTCTTCCCCTCATAATTTATCCATAATATTTCTATTAATTGAGAGTCAATAGAAAAACTAATAAATAAAAATTTATAAAATTTGATTCTTTAAATATTTAAGATTTTTGTTTTTATTAGGTTTTTTGACTTTTTTTTTAGGAGAGCGTTTTACCTTGATGAAAATGAATCTTCTCATATATTTTTAGCTAGAAATTATTACCTTAAAGACGATGGGGAAAGCTTGAAAGAGGCGAAAGATCAAACCACTCTTGCAGATGTGGTAGAATTGGCAGGTAAGGGTCTTTTTACAGGAGCCACTACATCGGTTCGTTTATATCCAAGGGAAGCCGATTATGGGATTATTTTACAAAGGGTGGATTTACCTAGTAAGCCATTTTTTTCTGCTACAGTGGACAATGTTCTTGGGACTCCTCGATGTACAATTTTGGGAAAAAAAGGGGAAGAGATTTGGACAGTGGAGCATCTTTTTTCTGCGTTACAAGCATTGCAGATAGATAATTTGCATATTGAGGTACAAGGTCCTGAGATACCTATTGGAGATGGAAGTGCTTTTTTTATAATGGAAAAGTTAATGA
>JBAXUO010000086.1:0-6876 GCA_037129625.1 Chlamydiota bacterium | reverse complement strand
TTTCCGGTAAATCCATCAGTTATCAATACATCGACAAGTCCTTCAAAAGCATCTTTTCCTTCAATATTACCAGCAAAAGAAAAATGGGAGGATTCTTTCGATTTTTCGACAAGCTCTTGGTAGGCTTTACGTATTTCTACAGTCCCTTTCATCTCTTCTGAGCCGATATTTAAAAGGCCGATAGAGGGTTTTTCAATCCCCCTTGCCTTTTGAAAGGCGATTCCTAGAAGGGCGAATTGTACAAGCTGCTTTTTGGGACAGGAGAGATTGGCTCCCACATCTAGAACAGCCATATATCCCTTTTTAGTAGGTAATAGAGCTAAAAGAGCGGGTCTCGAAATGCCAGGAAGGGGAGGGAGAAACATTTTGGCGGCACTCAGCAGGGCGCCTGTATTGCCGGCAGAAACAAAAGCATCAATTTTGTTTTTTTGAAGAAAAAAGATCCCTTGACAAAGAGATGAGTCTTGCTTTCTTCGAATAGCCCAAAGAGGGTTGTCTCCCATTGTAATACTGACTGTCGATGGAAAAAAAGAGATGTTCGTATCTTTATTTTTAGAAAAATACGAACTTATTTCTTTAGTTCCAAACAAAGTAAAACGAACTGGATCTGAAAGCTCTTTTTTGAGCTCCCAGACAGCTTCGATAATTTGTGAGGGAGCTAAGTCACTCCCTATTAAGTCAATGCCAATATGAGGCGGGTTAAGTAGCTTGGCTCTCATTCAATACTGAACGGTTTTTGTAATAACCACAGAAATGGCATAAAGCATGAGTAAGGATTGGCTTTTTACAGTTTGTGCAAGCTGTAGTTCCTTTTGGTTTTTTAGCCATATGAGACCTTCTCGAATTCTTTCTGGCATTAGACATACGGTTACGTGGGACTGCCATGTTTTCAATTTCTCCTTATTAAAGTTTAAAATCTGCAAAAGGAAAGTGTTCTTCCAAAGTCTTTTGCTTTTCCTTTTTGATATATTTTTCCATATTTTCACGTTCGGGACAATGACCATTTTTACATTCAAGAAAAAGAGGGACTTCCAATAAAACGGCTTCTCGAACAATCTCCTTATAATCGAAAACGGAGGAAGGAATGTTTTCCAAAGGTTCCGTATGATAAAATCCTTCCACCTCTATCGAATAGGAAGCGGGCTTATTGCATATGGAGCATGGAAGAGTAGCCTCTGCTTGGATATTCAAATGAATAATCAAATGAGTCGATGTGAGGTAAAATTCTCCATCGACATGTATCCCAGAGAGAAAATGAAGCTCCGCTTCTTCCAATTCAAGAAAAACCGAAGAAAAAGTCTTATCGACTTTTTCTTTGTGATCATCTTTCAATTGGTCAATATAAATTATACAGGATTCTAACATAGAACCACTTCCTAAATAAGGTATTCAGTATGACATATCCTTGGAAAAGAAGCAATCTTTGTAGAAATTTTTTGGGTTTTTACCTTCTATTTCCCTTATTATTGGGATTTGTAAAATAAAATATATTAACCGAGGGTTAGTGAGAAAGATTTTTTTCCCTTTAAAAAAAAGAATAATGCTTTTTACATTAAAGAAGAGAGTATAGCACTTGCAGCTTCTTCAGAAGCTTTTTTCTTCCCTAATTTTTTTTCTATTTCTTCACAAAAAAGAAAAATATCATTTCTTTTTTTCTCATCGAAAAGAGTCGATAAAGCATGCATAAGATTGGGATAGGTAAAATGGGGTCCAAATAATTCGGTAAAGACTTCTTTTTCTCCCAAGATGTTCGCAAGAGAATAAAAAGGGAGTCGAATCCGAAAAATATGTTTAGCTAAAAAAAGATCGATGGGTCGAATGGCATAGGTGACCACTGTGGGAATTTGATGAAGCGCAAGCTCTAAGGTAACGGTTCCTGCTGTTGCAAGCGCGAGGCCAATTTTAGAAAAACAATCAACGGAATGGGAAAAAAATACCCAAGGCTTTTCATTTGCATTTTGTAAAAAATTTCGAATCAACTTTTCTACTTCCGGATTAGCGATAGAAATATGACAGGTAGAAATTTTCTTTTCTTTGTAAAGAGTCTCAATAGCTTTCCATTGAATAGGAAAATTCCTCAACACCTCTTTTTTTCGACTTCCCGGAAAGAGGCCCAAAGAGGTTGTCTGTTTTGGCATAGAGGAAATTTCTTTTTTCAAAGAGATTAGCGGGTTTCCAATATAGCGTGCATCAAAAGAAGGTCTTGGAAATGTCTTGGGTTCAAAAGGAAAAATACATAAAAGAAGATCGATAGTTTTTTCCATTAGCGGAATTCTTTTTTTTCCCCAAGCCCAGACGGTGGGACAAACATAATGAATAATTTTTCCGGTAAAATTTTTCTTTCGAAGCGATGCTTCTAAACGAAGTGTGAAACCCGGATAATCAATAAAAATGGCTGCTTTTGGTTTGGCGGTAAGAATGATTTTTTTTAGAAAAAAAAAGGCCTTAAAAAATTTAGGTAAGGAAGAAAGTATGTCAGTAAAGCCCATGACTTCAAAATGTTCCATTGGAAGAATGGTTTGGATAGGAAGCTTTCGCATTTCAGGGCCGGCAACCGCTGCGATACAAAGTTTTGGATTTTTTTTCAAAAGCTCTCGTAGTAGCTCTGCTCCTCTTCGGTCTCCACTAGGCTCTCCTGCAAAAATAAAAAGATCAAAAGGAGTCATTTCTTTTCTTTCTGTGAGGGTTTTTTAAAAAAACGCTGTGCCATTCTGTATAAAGTCGAACTAAAGTGGGATCCATTTGGGAGCGTAGTTGAAAAAACTCTAACGCAAGATAAAAGCAGGGATCTTTAGGAATCCTTTTCATCCTAGAAACTGTGGATCGATCTTGAGGAAGAATTCGATATTGATGGACTAAAATAGAAGTGAGGGAAATTCGGATGCGATGAGAAATTTTGAAAAAGGGATGAAAAAATTCGGTAATAAATTGTTGGGCTTTTTCTGTTACAATTCCTAAATGAGCTCCTGGAAAAGAAAGCAATTTTTGCTCAAAAATAGGAAATAGTAAACAAGAGAGTAAAACAGCTCGATCTAGTTTTACAAATGGGTGCTTTCGATGAAAGTGATCCACTTGTTGTAGATATTCATAGATTTTCTTTTCTATCTCTATGGGTTGAGTCGGATGAGGAAATAAAAGTGAAAAAATTCCATGAGTTTTCAAAAGGTGAAAGAAGGTTTCCGAATATCCTGATTCGAGCATGCGGAGTAATTCTTCTAAAATTCTGGCTTGTGAACTTTTTTTGATTTCAAGCTTACAAGAGACTAAAGCTTGATAGGTTTCTTCTTCGATTTGAAAATTAAACCGGGCATGAAATTTAATAAGCCGAATCATCCGTACCGGATCTTGTTGAAACCGAACTTCCGGTTTCCCAATGGTCCTTAAAATCTTTTTTTCTACGTCGGTAAAACCTCCAACATAATCGATAATGGTTTGGTTTTCCGGGTTATAAAAAAGACCATTGATGGTGAAATCCCTTCGAAGGACATCTTCTTCGGGGTTTCCCCAGATGTTATCTCGAATAATTAAAGAAGAGTCATCAGGATCTCCGGCTCGAAAGGTGGCTACTTCCAAGATTTTTCTTCCAAATCGAATTTGGGCTAATCGAAATCGTCTCCCAATGAGTATGCAGTTCGAAAAAAGTCGACGAATTTCTTCCGGTTTGGCTGAAGTAGTGATATCAAAATCTTTAGGGCTAAGTTGCAAAAGAAGATCTCGAACACTTCCCCCCACAAGATAGGCAATAAAACCTTCTTGTCGAAGCTTTTCGATAACATAATAGGCATGTTTATCGATTTTGGTGAAAGGAATTTTGTGTTCTTCTAACGAATAAATTATCGGTTTCACAAATACATCAGAATTAATAATGTCAAAGAAGTAAATATAAGATTATTTTGGTGCAAAGTCAAGAAGTGAATTTTGTTTTCTCAAAATGAGCTATTCCTTGTATAAATAAATAGGGAATTAAATCTAAGGGAGAGGTAATCATGGCAAAACTTTATTTTAGACATGGAACGGTAGGTAGTGCAAAAACTATGAATTTATTGGCGGTGGCCCATAACTATCGGCAGCAAGGGAAAGTAATTTGTTTAATGAAGCCGGAACTTGATGTTCGATTTGGGTCTAACCAAATCAAATCACGCTCCGGATTAGAATGTGCAGCCGATCTACTTGTAAAACCCGATACCCAGCTTAACATGGCAGATTTTGAGGGTTTAAGCTGTATTCTTGTAGATGAAGCTCAGTTTTTAAGTGCCCATTTGATTAATCAACTAAGGGAAATCACCCGAGTTATGAATATTCCTGTCATTTGCTATGGTCTTCGTTCTGATTTTCGCTCACATCTATTTGAAGGGTCAAAGAGATTATTAGAACTTGCCGATTCGATTGAAGAGGTCAAGGTAACTTGTCATTACTGTGAAAAAAAGGCAATTTTGAATTTAAAACATGTCAATGGGCATGCTGTTTTAGATGGTCCTAGTATTCAGCTTGGCGCAGAAGAGCTTTATTTTAAGTATTACAAAGAGGCTTTTGAGCAAGATTCTATTAAAAAACAAATGTAGGTAGCGAAGAATTCAGAGTAGTTTTGGATTTTTTTCTAAAAAAGATTTTTTTTAGTAGTGCTTTTCTAAAGGAATGTTGTTTTTAATTTGTTTATATTTAATAAGTTAAGCTGATTGATGCGTTTTTATCGGTTTTGTCGATAATCTTTATCGGAACGTCGGATAATTTTGAATTTAAAACATGTCAATGGGCATGCTGTTTTAGATGGTCCTAGTATTCAGCTTGGCGCAGAAGAGCTTTATTTTAAGTATTACAAAGAGGCTTTTGAGCAAGATTCTATTAAAAAACAAATGTAGGTAGCGAAGAATTCAGAGTAGTTTTGGGTTTTTTTCTAAAAAAGACTCTTTCCAGTAATACTTGTCCAAAAGGAAGTCCTTTTCTTTTCCCAGAATAGAAAAAGCTACAAAAAGGGCTTCAATGGAAGAAAGTCCTTCTTCAGGGTTTAAGCATCCAGTTTGCTTTCTTGGATAAGCTGTTCGTGTGGAAGGGGGAAGGCTTCGATAAGTCAGATTTGGATTTTTACAAGCCAGGATTTTGCCAATTTTTTCTGCATAGTTCCAAGTGGCATCGATAAGACAAATCCCTGCAATTGGGTCTTCTTGAGTTAATACGGGGGCTCCCATTTGTAAAATGCAATAGGAGGTAAGCTCCGGACTTTCTAAAAAAGGATAAGTAATGAATGTAAAATCAGCTCGTGATTCTAAACAAGTCAAAGTGCATTTTTTTCGATTTTCTTTTCGATGGCGTATTATTATGGTTGGATGCATTTTTTTATTAAAAAATTAGTCATGTAACTATTTTAAACACTTTTTAATATTAAAACAAGTCAAAGCCTTTTTTAGAGTTTCCTTAAGTCTTTTTCGGTCGATGTCGGGAAACCATAGGAAGTACTGCTCCAGAGCTTGGTAGTAAAATAAGCTTTTTCCTACAATTACCGTGCATCCTTTTTCTATACCCTTTTGGACTAAAAGGGTAGGCGATAAAATACATTCAAAAATGATTTTTCCGGGAAGTATCCAACTCTCTAAAATAGGCATTTCCTCTGTAGTCATTCCACAGCTAGAAGCTTGTATGAGAATATCATACTCAGGGGGCTTTGACAGATCCTTCGAGGAAAGAGAGTGACAAGAAAATTCTTTGGCAAGTTTTTTTCCTTTTTCGTCGGTTCTATTGAAAATCGTGATGTCATCGGTAAAAAAAATAAGTTTTTGCAGTATAGCTTTTGCCGCTCCACCGGCACCAACAAGAAGAATTTTTTTATTTTTTATAGAGGTTTTTTCTTCAAGAGCCTTTAAAGCTCCGATCCCATCAGTAGAGAGGGCTTCCCAATGTTCATTTGTCAGCCAAAGAGTGTTAATACTTTGATCCGGAAGAATTTTTTCTTTTAAAGGCATAGTGACACTGAAACCTTGAAAGGGAACCTTTTGTGCCATCTCCAAAAAAGAGGGCAGTTCTTCTTCTTTAACATCGATTTTTAGATATAAAGCGGAAAATCCTAGATCAAAAAAAACTTGATTGTGAGTCACGTGAGAAAGACTTTTTTTGTTGGGAAGGCCGAGGCGTCCATACAAGGAGGTTTGAGGCGATATCTTTTTAAAATGATAGGTTTGATTTAGCGTTTGAAAAGAGAGTTGCCCCGGGGCTGTTATCTGTTCATCTAAGGAAGCAAAGGTAAATGGAGATTTAGTGAATGGAGCTAGAATGCGGGAGATTTCCCCCTGCTCTCCCATGCAAAATCCAATGAGATTTTGGGTATGTGTATTTTTTTCTTTTGTGAAGAGGATCATACGAAGGGTATCCAGAATGGAATGGGCATACGTAACTATTTTGTACAAGTGAGCCGGGAATGCATTTTTTACAAGAGAATAGACATCTGAAAGATGGGAAGGGGTGTTACTGAAGTTGTGATAGGAGCTTATGATTTTCAAATTTGGGTATTGGGATTGAAGAGAGAGGACAAAATCTTTACTTGTATCATATTCGATGTCAAAAAATTCGGGTTCGAGTTCGCATAGTTTTTGTATCAAAATTTTTCTCTCTTCTTCATTTTTTTGAAAGAGGCCACCTTGGGATTTTTTTCGAAGGGTAAACAAACAAGGGAAGGGGAGATCTTTTTTGATTTGTTGCCAAGAAGAGAAGGGAATTTGGGAAAAACCATCCCATCGGATTTCTATTCCATCCACATCTTGTGTAGGAATTTTTTTTATTTTTTGAAAAAGTTCCTTTTCATTTTGACACAGTAAAGAAAGTATGAGCATATAATCCTTATTTTAGACCTTCCGTTGAAGAAAAGATCTTGTAAAAATAGCCTGT
>JBAXUO010000085.1:0-6979 GCA_037129625.1 Chlamydiota bacterium | reverse complement strand
GTACAGCGGTCTGATGGCTACTTTTATTTAACTAAAGAACTAAAAAGAGGTCAGCGTTTCCTCCCACCCCTAAAGGGATGGGTTTCCACGCTGTCATCGAGATGAAAAAACTCTAAAAGCAAAAAAATAAATCTCAAAATACAACTGAACCAAAAGCTTTTTGTAAGGAAGCAGACACCTCTTTTCGCAAAAGCGTAATATCCCCATCTGTAAAAAGAGAATACGTATAACGAAACATCTCATCCACAATCTCTTTACGAATCAACACCCTTTCTAAATATTCTCGACTAGGCATAAGAAGCGAAATCATCCCTTGATGCAAATACCCCCTTTTTGTCCGACGTTGCGCAGCTCCAATAAGTTTCTTATCACCCACAACCACATCATATTTCGTCGGATGCGCCATACAAACGTTTTTCTCTATAACCCCCTTCTCCTCCCACACAAAAGATCCTCTCTCTCCCATAAAAGAAGAAACCGCCTCCCAAACAATTTTATTAACAAACCGATAGTTTTCCACACTGTTTGTATAAAAATAAGGATGGGTTGCAGGTAGAAAAAAAGAAAAAGCCAGATCCCAAATATGAAAAACAACCCCACCGCCGGTCGGTCGTCTTGCCAAATCCAAGGAAAGACCCTCTTTAAAAAAATCTTTAGGAGAAAGAAAATACCCATAAGTTGCCGCTTCATGCTTCCAGCTATATAGATGCAAGCATGGCTTTACCCCTTGTTCTAAATACTTTGCATCCCATTCCATATTTTCGAATGCTAAGGCTGGTGGTGTTTCAATAATTTGCAACATAATTTTAAAAAAAATACTTTTCCTATTTTAGTATACTTAAATTTACAAAAAAATAGAAGAACTCTAAAATTGGGAAAGAGATACAAAAGGTGGCAAAACCATGTTTGATAAATTTACCAATAGAGCGAAACAAGTCATAAAACTTGCCAAAAAAGAAGCTCAAAGGCTCAATCATAATTACTTAGGAACAGAACATGTGCTACTGGGCCTTTTAAAACTAGGTCAAGGCATTGCCGTCAACGTATTAAATAGCTTGAACATCTCCTATGACACGGCCCGTGAAGAAGTTGAAAAAATCGTAGGTTTTGGACCCGAAATGCAGGTCTATGGAGATCCCGCCCTCACCGGAAAAGTAAAAAAAGTCTTCGAATTCGCCAATGAAGAAGCTGCTAATCTCAACCACAATTATGTTGGAACCGAACATCTCCTTCTTGCCCTTTTACGACAAAACGATGGAGTTGCAGCTCAAATACTAGAAAATCTCAATGTGAATCTCAAAGACCTCCGAAAAGAAATTTTAAAAGAACTCGAAACCTTCAATCTCCAACTCCCCTCTATGGGAGGACCCTCTTCTCAAGAAGGAAGAGGCTCTCAAGAAAAATTCGCTTCCTCCTCGTCTTCTATTGATAAAACCCCAGCGCTACGCGCCTATGGACATGACCTTACAGAACTCTGCCGAGAAGGAAAAATGGATCCTGTAATCGGTCGAAAAGCAGAAGTGGAAAGACTTATCCTTATTCTTTGCCGTAGACGAAAAAACAACCCCGTTTTAATCGGTGAAGCCGGAGTCGGAAAAACAGCTATTGTGGAAGGTCTTGCCCATGCCATTGTCAATGGGGAAGTTCCCGATAATCTTCGCAAAAAAAAGCTCATCTCATTAGATCTTACCCTGATGATCGCCGGGACAAAATATCGAGGACAGTTTGAAGAAAGAATTAAAGCGGTCATGGATGAAATTAAAAAAAATGGAAACATCCTTCTTTTCATAGATGAACTCCATACGATCGTTGGAGCCGGAGCTGCAGAAGGCGCTATCGATGCTTCTAATATTTTAAAGCCTGCCTTATCCAGAGGCGAAATACAATGTATCGGAGCCACAACTCTAGATGAATACCGAAAACATATCGAAAAAGATGCAGCGCTCGAGCGCCGTTTCCAAAAAATTGTCGTAGCTCCCCCATCCTTGGACGAAAGCACGGCTATTTTACAAGGTTTAAAAAGCAAATACGAAGAACATCATCGATGCAGTTATACCGACCCCGCTATCAAAAGCGCTGTCTATCTCTCCGATCGTTATATCCCCGGTCGTTTTTTGCCGGATAAAGCTATTGATTTAATTGACGAAGCCGGAGCTAAAGCACGTATTTCTATGATGCATCAGCCACCCGACATCACAAAATATGAAAGTGAAATCGAAGCTTTGCGTATAGCCAAAGAAGAGGCTATCAACAAACAAGAATATGAAAAAGCAGCTAAAATGAGGGACTCTGAAAAAAATCTTCGAGACAAATTACAACTCATGAAAATCGAATGGGAAAAATCGAAAGAAGAGTATCGAGTGCTTGTAGATGAAGAAGAAATCGCCAATATTGTAGCCAAACAAACAGGAATCCCGCTTACCAGACTGACTGAAACCGAAACGGAAAAAATTCTTTATATGGAAAAGGCAATCGGGGAAGACATTATTGGACAAAGTGAAGCCCTTAGCAAAGTATGTAAAGCCATACGAAGGAGCCGTGCAGATATTAAAGACCCCAATCGACCGATTGGAGCCTTTCTATTTTTAGGCCCGACAGGAGTGGGAAAAACATTACTGGGAAAATTACTCGCAGTCCACATGTTTGGAGGAGAAGACGCCTTAATTCAGGTAGACATGTCTGAGTACATGGAAAAATTTGCCATCAGCCGTATGACAGGATCTCCACCTGGGTATGTAGGGTATGAAGAGGGTGGTCAACTGACAGAGCAAGTCAGACAAAGGCCTTATTGCGTCATTCTTTTTGATGAAATTGAGAAAGCGCATCCTGACATCATGAATCTTCTTTTACAAATACTAGAAGAAGGAAGACTAACCGATTCTTTGGGTCGTAAAATTGACTTCAAAAACACCATTGTAATCATGACTTCTAATTTAGGAGCGGATCTCATTCGAAAATCCACTGAAGTAGGCTGTGGGGTCAAAGAAGGAATATTAGATTACAAAGTGATGCAGGAAAAAATTGATACTTCTGTCAAAAAACATTTTAAACCTGAATTCATTAACCGACTGGATGGAATTGTTATCTTTAAAACTTTGGATAAAGTCAATCTACGACTCGTTGTCGATCTGGAATTAAAAAAACTACAAAAGCGTCTCGAAAGAAAAAAACTTACCTTAACTATCGATGATGCTGCTAAAGATTTTCTAGTAGATAAGGGATTCCAACCTGAAATGGGAGCCCGGCCACTACGTAGGGTCATCGAACAATATGTGGAAGATCCATTAGCAGAGAAGCTCCTAATGCATCCGGACACCAAGAAAGGGTACAACATTACGATTAAGAACGGTGAAATCGTTTTTGTCGAAGAAGTGGCTGTAGAGCCTGTAGTGGAAGTTACGACTTCATAATTTCTTGATCTGTAGTAAGTGAATCCTCGCCTTTCGAGGCGAGGAATATTTAAAACCTATACCCAAAAGTTACGTATTAGTGTAATTGAGCTTGTGAAGCAAAACAGTCTGAGAAAAAATTACTTATTACTTATGGACCAAGCCTTCGTCAGTTTTGAATGCTATCTCTACCACGCCTTGTGGTGCAAACATGTCTATGAACTGTCTGTACATCTCGGGTCTGTCCTTGCCTCTCGCCGTTGTTAAAAGTAACTCTCGACTATAGATGGCAATGTCTTCTACGATTCGTTCATGTCGGTAATAGGCTAGGATTGTCGAATCAACTTCCATTTTTCCGTAACCCTTAAAAAAAAGTTTTTCCTCATGCGGCTTATTCCAAACATTCCCAACGCCGCCACCAATAAACATAAGATCTCGTTCTTTTGGCGCCATGATCGGTTCATCCCAGTCCACTATGTAGATCGTATTATTTTCATCTATCAGCACATTGCCAGCATGAATATCAGAATGACACAGAACGAATTTAGACGATTGGTTCTGGAGTTTTCCTCCTAGCTGTTCCGCACGATCTACTAGTCGGCGAATAGCCAGTATATTCTTCTTCATAAACTTTTGTAATTTTAAAGCTATCTCATCTACTATCGACTCGGTTTCAATATGAACGTAGATCGATCGAACAATCTCGCGCCATTTTGCTGAGTAGGTCTCTCGCCGAATTCGATTTTGGATGGGTAGAGGCACTTCAACTTCATGAACCTGTCTCAACGCTTTGCCGAGTGTAGTCCATTGATCATCCGTTAGATTACGATTGAATCCATCTTGTCCCTCAACAAATGGGTATACAATGAGAGTAAAATCATCAATGGGCTGAGTTGTCCTGCCATGAATCGTCTTTACTGGAGGAATAATTTGTCGGATCCCAGCGCTCTGTAATAGCTCTACTATTTCAACGCTGGTATCATGATGGTGCCCATGTTTAAGCTTTATGAAATAAGACTTTTGATTAAGTGTCTGAACCTTATAAACCGAGGCATTCATATCTGCGCCCAAAGGGAGAAATGTAAGGGAAGCGACTTCAATGCCATAATGGGTATTTAGGCTATTAATAATGATTGGGTCTGAAAGGAAATGTTTCTCTAGCATTTAAGATTATTCCGTTCCGTTAGTACTCTCTGATCTTCTAGTTCCCGTTCAATTTCTTCGATAGTTGGTAACGCTCCTTTCAGCTCAGCGGGCAAGGACTCTAGAAGAGCAGTCTCGTATTGAGATATGCCTATTGGCTTATGGATATCCCTTAGAGCATATTCAGCGATTATTCTGTCTTTTGTTTTGCACAAAAGTAACCCAATGCTCGGATTGTCACCTGGCTTGCGAAGGAGATCATCAACAACAGAGAGATAAAAATTCATCTGCCCTGCATCTTTCGGTGTAAACTCCTTGGCTTTGAGTTCCACAATGACAAAACAACGCAAACTTAGATGATAAAATAATAGGTCTAATAAGAATTCTTTATCGCTCACTCGCAGAGGATATTGGCGCCCTACAAAAGCAAATCCCGCACCAAGTTCAATGAGAAATTTTTGAGTATGCTCTAAAAGACCACTCTCAAGCTCCTTTTCATTAAACTTCTTTTTTAAGGTCAAGAAATCAAAACAATAAGGGTCCTTCAGTGTCTGATGAGCCAGATCTGATTGGGGAGCTGGAAGAGTAGCCTGAAAATTAGTGATCGCCCTACCCTCCCGTTGATGAAGATTGCTATCCAGCCAATGCAGCAGGACGTTCCTACTCCATCCATTTTCAATCGTTTTATTGGCAAACCAGAGCCGCTCCTCTATAGACGTAAGCTTCTGAAGGAGAAGGATATTATGCCCCCATGGGATTTGGCCAACAACCTGTTGGCTAATTGTAAATTCAGGGTACTCCCTGGCAAACTGAACCATGTATTTGATATTTGTCAGTGAAAATCCCTTCATGTCAGGAAAAGCTGACTTCAAGTCCTTTGCTAGATTTTCAATGGTTTTAGCACCCCACCCTTCGTTCCTTTGTTTAAGAAGGACTCTGGAGCCTATTTCCCAATACAAATTGATCAACTCCCGATTTACCGCCAACGCAGCTTTCAACTGAGAAGATAGAATTTTCTCCTTAATCTCAAGGAGGAATAGTGGATATTCCTTTGGAATTACCTGATTGGAATGTTCGATTGAGGATTGAGTCATTTTATTCCTGAACAAAAATAGCTTCTTGTTTATGCAAATACTGGTTTTAAGCAAAACAAAAAATGACGGTACTTCATCTCCTGTTTTGTAATTAAACGAATCTAAATCTTTCCTTCCCATTCTTTGATATAGTCTAAAAGAAGACTCTTATCAGGTTTGGTTCGAAGAAAAGCTAAATTCTCCTCTTGTTGGACAAAGTGGGCTATTTTTGCTAATAAATATAAATGCCTTTTATCCCCGGAGGCAAACAAGAAAAATAAGACATCCACTTTTTTTCCATCCAGAGCGCCGTAATCAATAGGTTTTTGTGGATAGATCACAGTTACGACATCAAAAGGCTTTTGTAATAAAAAATCTCGGGTGTGAGGAACTCCCACTCCATGATTCAAAGCCGTAGGCATAAGTTTTTCCCGATCGAGTAACAGATCGGATAACACATCCGCATCTAAAGAAAGATCATTCGCAATCACCTCAACTGAAGCTCGAATCACTTGTTCTTTAGTAGAACCAGGAACCCCTTCAATCACATCCCCTTTATGAAGAGCTCTAAAGAGTCCATACACTTGGGTACCCATTTGATTGCTAAGAATCTTTTGCGTTTTCTCTGAACGAAGAGAAATTTTCTCACCTTCCATTATATCCGGCATTTTACAACTCATCATCCAATGTTCTATTTCCGAACGATCAAAACGAAATTGCCCATGCAAACGATACGCAGGGATTTTTCCATCAATCAACCATCGACGAATGGTTGTTTTGGATACTTTAAGTAATTCAGCAACATCCTTGATTTTCAAATCCATCCCTAATCTCCTAAGCTCGGGAAAATCGTTCATACAAAAGCCAAGCTAACAAAAATAAAAAAAAAGAGATAGAAGAATCTACGAAAATGAAAAATTATTAAAAAATTTTCTAACTACACTTTAAAGAATCTAACCACTGTTGATTGGAATTCAAAATCATAGGCCAAACACGGCGTAAAAGACTGCAATGCCCTTCTCGATGTACAACACAGCGAGTCTCTCCCAAGCCCAAATAAGGCAAAGAAGAACCATAAGGACAGACTACACTATCTTCAGAGGAAGCATACATATGAAAAGAAAAATGTTGACGAGCCGTATTTTGTATTTTCCGAACCGATGCAAGAAGTTGATGACTGCATTCACTTTGGTAGGGAAATTCTTTACAAACTTCCGGAGAGATTCCAAGCCATTGGAATCGACGAAATACCCTCAGAAAAAAAGAAGAAGTTCCTTCCAATAAACCTGCCACACTTTCCACCTTAATAGCGAGTCGCAAACCCTTTTCTTCTAATTTTTTTTCTAAATCCATCTGACGAAGTTCTTGTAAGAG
>JBAXUO010000084.1:0-7017 GCA_037129625.1 Chlamydiota bacterium | reverse complement strand
GGGCATCTTAGCAAAAAGTTCTACATGGATTTTGATGGCAGTGGCTACTGTAGCTACCGCATGTTTTGCTCTTCATTTTTGCTATAAAAATATCGTTGAACTTACAAATCCTATAACCATAGGAATCGGAAATATAAATGCTAGTAAATCGCTTGGGAATAAACTACTAAAGATCGCTCTAGTGTCCGCATCCGGTTGTTTTGCTTTTAAAACAATAAAATGGTTTATCGTAGGATCTAATCCGGAGCATATTGCAAATTCAGCAGAAAGGCTCGGTCAAAAAGTGGGTCGATGGATACACCTGCATTCAACGTAAGTCAGGGGCCTAAAAAAGCCCCCTAATCTTAACCATTACTTAGTCTTTTTCTCTTCCGAAGGTCTGAAAATAGGATTCATGGCTATTAGTAAAGGTTCCCATGACCCTTCTTGTATTGAAACCTCTCGAGCTCTAAATAAACTCTCTACATCACAATGCATCTGCGCCGCAAAGGAAGGAAGATACTGCAAAAGATTATTGTGTTGATCGTGATTCTTAAGGCCAAGCTCAATTCCACGAGTCAGTTGATTCCAAATCCTTCTTTGTACGGCTCCTTTAAATTTATGAGCAAAAGCATAATCATGAATCCCCTTAGCTCTTAACCTATTCTCCTCATCCAGCACTATAGCAGCTACAAATTTCAAAGGATGGAGATGCTTAATACTCGCACCCAAAGCCAAAATTGACTTGAAATTAGCTGCGATCTGCACCGCATATTTGGATAAGTCTATCAATAATTTTTTAACATTCCCCAAATCTTCATTAGAACAGGGAAGCTCTAAATAACTCTGTGCTTGTAGATAAGCGCCCCCTTCCGTCATAGCTCCAGCAAAATCTTCGGTCATAAATGATGATGTAGACATAAAATTTCCTTTGGTTTGAATTTAGGCTAAGAAAGATATCAAGAAAGAGGTTAATTGAAAATAAAAAAGGCCTCTGAAAAGAGGCCTTACATAAGAAATACTAAAATGTCAGATTATGTTTGAGGAACTTCCTTAGAAACTTTCTTTTTTGTTTCAGTAGGAATGGGCGGAGGAACCATCTTCTGCAACTTATCTGCATCATCCAGACGTTTCTTCTTCTCTTCAGTACTCCAAGAGCCTTCCATAATGTCTTTGATATCACGAGAATCCAATGTCTCAAACTCCAACAACATCTCAGCCATAAGATCTACTTTATCTTTAAACTGTTCTACAATCTCCAAAGCTTTGGCATGCCCTTCGTTAACTAACTGTAAAACTTGCTTGTCAATTTTACGAGCCGTCTCATCGGAATAGGTCTTATTATGATAACCGGGCATTCCGGCATATTGACCACTTTCCGATTGTTCATCATAAGCAACCGTCCCCAGCTCATCACTCATTCCCCACTCACATACCATAGCTCGTGCCACGCGAGTCGCCTGAGAGATGTCTTGCTTAGCTCCGGAAGAAATATCTTTTATAAAAAACTCTTCTGCCGCACGGCCTCCCATGCAAAATGCAATCTGATCTACCATCTCTTTACGCCAATAACTTAAGCGATTTTTTTTCGGCATTACATGTGTAGATCCCAAAGAAAAACCTCGAGGAATAATCGTCACTTTTTCTATCGGATCTATATGACTAAGCTTTAAACCTACAATCGCATGACCCGCTTCATGATAAGCTGTTGTTCTCTTTTCTTCGGCATCCATCTCAAGACTTCGTCTCTCTTTTCCAAAACGAACCTTATCACAAGCCTCAAGAACCTCTGATGTCGTTACAGCGGAACGACCACGACCCGCAGCTAAAAGAGCCGCTTCATTTAACATATTTTCTAAATCAGCTCCTGAAGAACCTGGAGTCTTCTTCGCAATATCCATCAGTTCTACGGAAGGATCTATCTTAATTCGTCGAGCATGTACCTTTAATATCTCATAACGACCTTTGATGTCCGGCAAGTCCAAAACAACCCTTCGATCAAATCGACCGGGACGCAAAAGAGCCCGATCCAAAATGTCAGGACGGTTCGTCGCAGCCATTAAAATAACCCCTTCTTTCGTATCAAAGCCGTCCATCTCGACAAGAAGTTGATTCAATGTTTGCTCTCTCTCATCATGGCCACCGCCAATACCCGCGCCACGATGTCTACCTACCGCATCAATTTCATCTATGAAAATAATACAGGGAGCTTGCTTTCTCGCTTGTTCAAAAAGATCTCGAATACGACTCGCACCGACCCCGACAAACATTTCAACAAAGTCTGAACCCGAAATGGAGAAAAAAGGACAATCTGCCTCTCCAGCTACTGCTTTTGCAACGAGTGTTTTTCCTGTCCCTGGAGGACCTACCAATAATACCCCTTTCGGAATCCTTGCGCCCAGCGTAGTAAATTTCTGGGGATCTTTCAAGAAATCAACGATTTCTTTTAATTCTTCTTTTGCTTCTTCAACTCCAGCTACATCCTTAAATGTTACCTTATTGGCGTCTTTGGCTAAAAGTTTTGCAGGAGATTTTCCAAAATTCATTGCTGAAGATCCAACACCTTTCATTTGTTTGGAAAATATAAAATATAAGACAAAGACAACTAGAAGAACCGGCAAAAGCGTAAAAATATAATTGAAATAATTAGGAGTCGGCTCCTCACTTTTAAAAGCTCTTTCCAAAACAATCGTTCGAGGTTGGTCCGGAGCTTTAAATGTTAACCCCTTGCTTTGAGAAAAATTCTCCCATTCTTGTTTAGCTTGTGTAAACCAATATCGAAAATCTTCAGGATCCTGTTTTTCTAAAGCCAAAGTTGATAATTCTTTATCATGAAAAAACCAAACCACAGAAGCAACATTTTGTCTTACCTTATCCAATAAAGCTTCATTTTTCTCCAGCTCTTGAACTATCCCGGCATTTTGATCTATCGACTCAATATAACTTCGAACGGATCGCAAATCCCTTAAACAAATACTATCTTTTTCTATTAAAAGCTGATTTACAATATTACGCAAACCTACAAGAGTTTCTTTGTGAAGGAGGTTTTTATCTGAACGGGTTTCAAAATTTTTCTCCATTTCCTTGAGTTGCTGCTTCATCCATTCCGTTCCGATACCTAACTTTGAAGATCGAAAATATTGGACTAATGTAAAAAGCTTTTTATCAAAATCTCCAGAAGTTCCGGAAGCAAACTCCTGCTCTAAAGCCGCAAGATTGACAGAGTCTACACTCACAGGAAGTAAAAGAACAGAACGTGTAGCATCAAAAGTATCGTATACTGACCCAATAACAACAAATCCACTCTTTGGAATCTCAAGTCCCGAAATTTGCAAAAACCAATTGGCGGAATCCCTTACATTTTTTTGTAAACGCACCTGATCTTCAACTAATCGATTTTTTTCTCCAATCAAATCATGGTTCTTATTCAAAAGTTCTAAATAGGCAATTTTATCTTTGCCCTCTTGAGGCAGCTCCTCTTTAAATTTTCCCATGAACGTAACCAGATTATCATTTTGCGCAATCTTAAAACTAGAAGATGGATCAATTAGATTCAGATTCACAAGATGTTCCAGCTGGTAGCTAAAAGCAATCTTTTCTGACCTTGTTTTATCCCCTGTTAACGATTGGATCGCAAAAAAGAGGATAATCATCATAACTAGAAAAAAAAGAAAGCCGCCGGGCATCCCTTTTTTTATATCAGGAACATTTTTTTTATCATTCGCCATAAGATCTTCTTTATTGTTGTGGAATTTACATATTAAACCATCTCATCCTCTTTTCAGTAAAGGAGTTTAGAAAGACAAGACAGCCCTACTTACTTTATAACATAAATCTGAATTAATTGTCCCGTAATAAAAAGATATGTAAATAATAAATAATAAAAGTTAAAGAAAACTACATCTATAGAAGCATTAATGTTACATTCCACTTTGGAATGTGAGTGGGTTTATTACCACAAAGAAGCTCGCTATAAACCTCATCTCCTTGACAAACAACAGGTAACGAAAAACGAAAAAAGAAGGGAACTCGATGCTCTTGCCAATACCTGCCCAGTCTCTTTTTCCCTATCCTTTCCCCACTTTTCGCTATCCGTAGGATAAACTTCCCCTCCGGAAGCGAAAAAGCGACCTTCCCTTTCCAAATATCTAGCCAAGAACATGTTACATTATCATCCGAACTCGTTACACTTATATTCCATCCACCCGACACAAAGGTCCCCTCTTCCAGAGAAACTTCCTCCCATAAAGGAAAAGACTTCCTACATAAGAATAAAAAGCCCCTATCTATATAAACTTGACATCCCTTCAGTTCCTCATGCAACGGCCTATCCATCCTTTCTAAAAATCGAGAAAGCTTTTCAATAACGTCTCTAGAAACTTCTATTTCTTCTCTATGAAAAAGCGATTTAAAAAAATGCTTTTTTTCCACCAGTTCTGCTGTTACAAAAGAAGAGAGATCGAAAAAGCTCCCCAAAGGCCCTTTTTCTTCCGTTAGAAACCAAGAAGCAACTTTTCGATCCAAATACTTTTGTAATTCCTTTGCTCGTACAGAAGTATGATAAAGATTTTCTCGAATGTTTTTTGCAAAAGTTCTCTCCAAGTAAGGAAAGATCTCATTTCGCATACGACTTCGTAAAAACCGATTCTCTTCATTCGTTCGATCCTGAAAATACGAAAGATTTTTTCTATTAAGCCAACCTTCCAATTCTTTTTTAGGAACCGAAAGAAGGGGCCTCCAAATCACAAGACCTCCAATCTCAGAAATCTCGCTCATCCCCTGAAAAGCAAAATGAGCCCCTTCTAAAAACCTCTTTAATACAGTCTCCATTACATCTTCTTTTTGATGAGCCAGAAGTACAGCCTCACAACCGTATTTTTTACAAAGATCCTCAAAAAAAACATGTCTTTCTAGACGACACCTTTCTTCGAGATTAGAAGAAAAAATCTTTTGGATTTTTTTTTCAAAAAAAGGAAGTCCTAACCCTTCCACTTCTTTTCTCAAAAAAGCAGCCTCTTCTCCACTCTCTACTCGCCAACCATGATCGATGTGAGCTACAAGTAAAGAAAAATCCATCTCCTTTTGCAGCTGATGCAAAACATATAACAGGGCTTTCGAATCAGGTCCGCCGGAATAGCCCAATAACAAAGGTTTTTTTGTAAAAAAATACCTTTGCAAAAAGAAACGAACTTCTTGTATTAAAGTATCTTCAGAATCTCCTCTATCCAAATATCTCTCTCCGTTTTAAACTAAAGGTTAAAAATAAACAGGTTTGGTGATTTTTTTGCTACCCATTTTCTGGCGATACCTTCTTTTTTCCTATCTTAAGGTCTTTTTTCTCTCTGTATGTGGGTTTATATCCATACTTCTTGTCACCCGACTTCGTGAAATCGCTGAATTCGCCACGGTAGCCTCTGACCTCTCGAGTGTTTTCCTTTTTACACTATATCAAATTCCCCATATCCTTCCTTTAGCTTTTCCCATATCAGCCTTAATTTCCTCCATACTCCTTTTTCAAAGATTTAGTAGAACATCCGAGCTCTCCGCTCTTCGAATAGCCGGTCTCTCTTTACGAAAAATACTAACCCCTGTCCTATTTACCTCTTTTTTTCTCTCATTTCTCAGCTTTTTTACTATTTCTGAAATCACAACCACTTGCTATATCCGTTCCAAAGAAATTCTATACCAACAAAGTGTAAAAAATCCTTTAATGCTCTTACAAAAAGAAAATCTTTTTACCCTGCATAATATGTACATTGATAAAGCTGAAAATAAAGACCCTGCCGTATCAAAGAACCTATTTCTTATCGTCTTCAGCAAAAGCTATGAGAGGCTCCAATTGTTCCATGCAGATTCTTTAGAATTACAAAAAAATCAATTGTTAGGAAAAAACATCTCCGTTTTTTCCTACATAAAAAATATTTCTCCTCATACGTTCGACACTCTAGCCATTGAAAACCAACAAAACATGATCACTAGCGCCAACCACCTCTCTCAATACCTTAAAGCCCAACGTCTTTCCGTAAGTCTTTCCTATCTCCCCCTTCCCCTACTACTTTCACACCCAAAGTATTCCACAAAAACCATTTTCTTAGAAATTCTTCGCCGAATCTCTTTTGCTCTTGCCACACTCTCTTTCACTCTGCTTGGGATTTCTTTTGGTATGGAACTCGGACGCTCCTCCTCAAAAAAAGGAACACTTCTCGCTTCCGGATTTGCTCTTTTCATCCTTTTAAGCTTTGTCTTAGGAAAAGCCACAATTAAATACTATCCGCTCATCTCTCTTCTGCTATATCTTTTGCCTCAACCGATTGCTCTTTTTTTCTCTAGCAAAGCCCTTCGCAATATATCCAAAGGAGTTTCATGAAAACCTGGGAAAAAAAGATTCTTATCGACACCTTTTCCTTTTTTCTATTCACGCTCATATCCCTTTATCTTCTCTATTTTCTACTCGATTTTTCCCTTCATAGCGCTCGTCTGTTTACCTATTCCAAGGTAAGTACACGCTCCCTCCTTGTCTACTATGGGCAACACTTCTTCCTTCGATGGAATTTTTTCGTTTCTCTATCCTTTTTGTTAACCACCCTCAAAATACTTTTTCAAAAAAACTTACACAATGAACTCATAGCTCTTTTTATGGGAGGTTTATCTAGAAAAAAAATTCTTCGACCCTTTTTTCTCTTTGCAGCAACTCTTTCTATGCTTTCTTTCCTTAATGAAGAATATCTCCATCCCGATGCCTATCAATTTATAGAAAACTTTAAAATATCCCATTTACGCAAACAAAAAACCAAAAAAAACAGTTCTTTACATGTCCTTTTTTTAGCTGATGGATCCAAACTCTTATACCAAAAAAAACTCCCTAAAACCGAAACACTTTTCGATGTCTTTTGGATCCTTTCAGAAAAGGAGATTTGGCACATGAAATCTCTTACTTTTGAACCTAACCATCACATAGGAACTTTTTCCGATCATTTTCTCCAAGAAAATGGTCTTTTCTTAAAAAAAGAATCTTTTAATCAACATACATTTACCCAA
>JBAXUO010000083.1:0-7031 GCA_037129625.1 Chlamydiota bacterium | reverse complement strand
GATGCAACGATCTAAGAGGAGGAGAGAAAAAGAGATCCCCTTCCCCGATTTCAAAAATGGATGATAGATCAAGGATTTGCATCGAAAGAGGCGCTTGAGGCTTTACAAGTGCAATTAAAAGAGGATATGGAAGCCGCGGCAAAAGAGGGAGAAAGTGTTCCTTTCCCTTCCAAAGAGTCGTCTTTGTCTCATGTGTATAAAGAGCATACTTTTTCAAAAAGAACAGAAGAAAAAAATTTTCCAGTCATGATGGATGGTCTTAATGAAGCTCTCATGGAAGAAATGGAAAAAGATCCCTTTGTAGTTGTTTTTGGACAAGATGTGGCTAGGGAAAAAGGGGGAGTTTTTGGTATAACCCGTCATCTTACAAAGAAGTTTGGGCCTCACAGGTGTTTTAATACTCCTTTAGCAGAAGCGAATATTGTTGGCGTGGCGATTGGGCTTTCTTTTGATAAATATAAACCTGTAGCTGAAATTCAATTTTCTGATTACGCTTGGCCGGCGATGAATCAGATCGTCAATGAGCTTTCGAGTCTGCATTATCGCTCTCATGGGGAATGGAACTGTCCGGTAGTTCTTCGTATGACAACAGGCGGATATATTCAAGGAGGGCCTTACCATTCTCAGAGTATTGAAGCTGTTTTTTGTCATGTGCCGGGACTTAAAGTTGTGATTCCTAGTCATCCTAATGATGCTAAGCGACTTTTGCAAATGGCGATAGAAGATCCGAATCCTGTGATTTTTTTAGAACATAAGGCTTTGTATCGACAACCGATTGCCTATCCGTATCCCAAAGGTTTTTTACCGATAGGTAGAGCCGCTATTATAAGAGAGGGGAAAGACGTGAGCGTGATTGGGTATGGGTGGATGATTCCGATGATTGTTGAAGTAGGAGAGTTGCTTCGTCAAGAGGGGATTGGGATAGAAATCATTGACCTTCGGAGTTTATCTCCATTAGATATGGAAACGATAATAGGGTCTGTTAAAAAAACGGGAAAAGTTTTAATTGTCCATGAAGCTCCCAAAACCTGTGGTTTTGGTGCCGAACTTATGGCTCGGATTGTTGAAGAAGGATTTTGTTATTTGGATGCGCCTATTCGAAGATTAACCGGAAAAGATTGTCCGGTTCCCTATTGTAAAGATCTTGAAGATGTTGTCCTTCCTCAAAAGAAAGACATTTTTGATTCTATAAAAGAATTATATTCCTTCTAAAGACGGAAGGGATTTTTCATCCCTTCCGACCTTTTTGTGTTTTTTCTTATTTTTTGAGTAGGGTTGAACCTAATTTATAAGCAGGATATGCGAGTGAGGCTACTGTAATGGTTGGAATAGAGATACAGAGCTTTTTCTTAGAGTTAAAAGGCCATGCGATTGCTTTTCCAATTGGTTTCCCAATAGCTACTGCTAATTTTCCTAAAGGCTTACAAGCACCTGTTGTGATGCAACGAAAGGTTAATCCTATCACTGTTCCTGCGGCAACAGAGATTCCTGCTACGATTCCCCCGACTTGTAAAACTTGTTTATTAGAAAGGATATGCTTTTCGTTAAGGATTTCTCTTAAGGGTTGAGAAGTCTCTTTGGTTACTATCGTAGCAGCATTTGCAGCTGCTTTGGCTGCATCTGCGGCTGCTTTGGCTGCTGCTAATTTTACATTGTGGCTTACAATCAAGGATCTTCCTACAAGCGCTCCGGTAACAGCTACGGCCGTTCCTAGAACTACTCCACCCATCACATGTAAACGCTTATGAAAACGATGCATATAATCAGCAATAAACTCTTTTTTATAGTTTTTTAGATGCGATGGAACATTTTTATTGTGAAGACAAAATCGAATTTTTCCGACGATCGCATCTAGGAATAAAACAAAAAGAGGTAATACCGTAAGAACAGATAAGGCAACAACAGATACTTGATAGGCAGCTTTGAGAAAATGACTCTTATGATCTGCTGCATGAAATACTCGATGGGTTAAGACGAGTATAGTGGTGTTTTCTTTTTTTAGCCTTTGACAGCTTTCTGGAAGTTTGGCTTCCGGAATTTTTGTAAAAACAGCTTCGGCGTGTTTTATTGTAACTCTTTGAATACTAAACATTTTGCACTCCCTTGTAAAGGTTTTTCTTTAAACTAAAGAGCTGGTTATTGTGTTTGAAAGGAGGCTTTTCGTCAATATTTTTTTTAATTTTTAGTAAAAATTTCTTTAATATATTTTACCTTTTTGCTTTTCAAAGGGTTATGATATTCTTCGTTCTGAAAAACCAGAGGGAGGAAATACTATGCTTCGAGTCATATGGGAAAAAGATGTTGACCTGGTACTGGCAAAAGAAGTTTTTTCTTCTGCAAAACAATTTCATGTGGAAGGCACTATAAAAATCGAAATTCAAGAGGAAAGTTCGGTTGCTTTGGTCTATAAACAACACCCGATTTCTTTAGATAAAGAGGCTCCCTACCTTTTCTCTTTTGCCAAAAGAAATAATTCCTTTTGGTCTCGCTTCTTTTCTTTGCAAAAAGAGAAGTCGGCTTGTTTTTCTATTTTTAGTGCTCTATCTTTACTTCAGTTTGTTGCGAATGAACCATGTGGAAGGGCAAAAGCTCAAATAGAAGAGAAAAAAAAATCTTATGTCTCTTTAGATCGAAGGTTTTGTTTTTCTCCTGTTCTTTTCCCCATTCTTTCTTCGATGGCTTGTTTTGGCGCAAACCACTTGTATCCAAAAGTAGTTTCTGAGAAATTTGCTCTAGGAATGGATATTCTTTCCAATATAACAGCCCTTTTTCTTTCACGAGCCATAGACAGAAAAAAACTCTCTTTTTTTGAAAAAGAATTTGTGAAAAGGGACAAAGAATCGACTAGAAGTTGGATCCGCATCCTGACATCGACTCATCCAATGCTCTGTTTGGAAAGCAATGCGATTCATTTTTTTTCAAAAGAAAGAAGTTTTTTTCAAGAAGAATTAGCTAAAAAACTTCCTAATCGAGTCATTATTGGTATTCATTATCTTATGGATAGATTATTTTTTTTGCCTGAGCGGATTATGATGCTGGTTCAGCATCTTTTTCTTTCTTTGCTAAAACCCAAAGAATTTTTGTTACAGTGAAGTTTTTTTTGAAAAGGTCCTTTTCTCAAGACGGGCTTTAGATATTCGGACGGGGTTCTTTTTTTGTAGAGAAGTTCCTAAGTTAATTTTTTTAAAATGAAGAACTTTTTCTTGTAACCCTTTTCGGGTTTTATATCGGGGATGTTTGGTTTGTAAACGTTCATCTAGAAAAAGAAGATGAGAGAGAAGGCTCTCTTGGATTTTTTCAAAGTTTTCTTTCTCCCAAGAAGATAGTGCAGCGCTACTCATCGCCTCTGCATTTGTAATAAGATTGTCTAATGTCTTATCAAGATCTGAAAGAATATCAAAATTATGCTGCATTTTTTTTCATCCTCTATATTATTATTCTTTCAAATAAATTTGTTTTTTTGTCAAACGATTATTTTTTTGCATTTATCTATTTTTTTTTGTATATTTACTTATTTGCAAAAAGGATATATGAAAGGTTTTTGCCCTCTAGCTTCTGGTTCAAAAGGAAATGTGATTTTTTTAGGAACCGAAAATACCCGAATCTTAATCGATGCGGGTTGCAGCGGAAAACAAATCGAAACCCGATTAAAAGAAATTGATGTTTCGTTACAAGATATCGACGCTATTCTCATCACCCACGAACATGCCGATCATATCAATGGATTGAAAGTATTGGCGGGAAGAAAAAAAATTCCAGTTCTTGCCAATCGAGAAACTTTACAAGGAATTTATCGCAATATCGGATTTTTACCTCCTTGTAAACTCTTTACAACAAATGAACCTTTTCAGTTTAGAGATTTAAAAATTTTTCCCTTTAGTATTCAGCATGACACATTGGATCCTGTAGGTTTTGTCATCGAGACCGATGGGCTTCGTTTGGGGTTTTGTACTGATTTGGGTTTTGTGACCACTCTTGTAACGAGAAGTCTTTCTAGATGTCATTACCTCTATTTAGAATCCAATCATCAACCGTCGATGGTTTACTCTTCGAATCGATCGACTCTCTATAAACAAAGAGTGTTGAGTAAGCAAGGCCATCTTTCCAATGAGGCTTGCGGTTCTTTGCTCTCTGCCGTTTTTCATCCTGACTTACGACATGTTCATTTGGCTCATCTTTCTTCAGAATGTAACACTCCGGAAGTGGCTTTGATGGTAGTGAAGACTATTTTAGAAAGAAACGGACAAGAGGTCGATATTTCTATAGCACATCAAGACAAGATTTCAAAAAAAATTCTCTTTTAAAGAATATCTTCCATGGATGACGTTCCTAAGACTTTTCTAGCTTTGCTTCCGTCTTGTGGGCCAATGACTCCATTTTCTTGTAACTCATCCATCAAAGAAGCCGCTCTAGCGTATCCAATTTTTAATTTTCTTTGTAGGTAAGTTGTCGATGCTATTTTTGTTACAAGAACCAGGGAAAGGGCTTGATCGTATAACTTGTCTTTTGCATCGTTGGAGTCTGAAGAAAGTTCGACTTTTTGTATGGAGTCAAAGGAAGGGATCGCATAGCAAGGGGGGGATTGTTTACAAATATGAGAAACGACTTGATTGATCTCTTCGTCACTAATGTATGCTCCTTGCGCTCTGAGTAATTGAGAAGTCCCCGGAGGAGCAAAGAGAAGGTCTCCATTTCCAAGCAGACTTTCGGCTCCTATTTCATCTAAAATAATTTGTGAGTTGACTCGGCTTGCCACTTTAAATGCAATCCTTGAGGGGATATTAGCTTTGATAATACCTGTGATGACTTCTCGAGAAGGCCTTTGAGTGGCTAAAATTAAATGAATACCCACGGCTCGCGCCATTTGGGCGATTCTAGCAATAGGAGTCTCTAGATCTGAGCTGGAGGCCATCATTAGATCTGCGAATTCATCAATGATCGCAACGATGAAGGGAAGTTTTTCCGGTATCGGAATGCTTAATGAGGCCTCAAGATCTTTGTTAATCACTCGATTATTAAACGAAAGAATATTTCGAAGCCCTAATTGTTTTAATATTTCGTAGCGGGTCTGCATCTCTTTGACAAGATAGTGCAATGCGGCATAGGCTCCATGAGGTTCGGTTATTACAGGGGCTAGCATATGGGGAAGCTCAGAATATTGGGTAAGCTCAACTTTTTTAGGATCAATTAAAAGAAGTTTGATTTCATCAGGATGGGAGTTCATTAAAATCGACATGACGATGGTATTGATACAAACGGACTTTCCCGATCCGGTAGCTCCTGCAATCAAACAGTGGGGCATTTTGGCAAGATCGGCTACCACATGTTCGCCAGATACTGTTTTTCCTAGAAGAAGGGGGATTATATGTTTTCTTTTTGTTTGTTGATAATGGTGGAGCATTTCATAAAAGCTTACCGTTTGAGGATAAGGAGAAGGGATTTCTACACCGACAGCTGCTTTTCCGGGAATAGGAGCTATGATGCGGATAGCTTTTGCCTGAAGATTAAGAGCAATATCACTTTCCAAAGCAGTGATTTTTTGTACTTTGACACCCACCGAGGGGTGTACTTCGAAAGAAAGAATGGTAGGACCGGAATGGATTTCTCCAACCCTTGCTTCAATTCCAAAGCTTTTTAAAGTTTCTTCAAGGACTTCAGCTTGGCGTCTTAGTTCTTTTTTTAGAAGTGGGGGGTCGATGTTTTTTGGGGGAGGGGATAAAAGAGATAGAGGAGGATAAAGAAAAGAAGAATTTTTTTTAGGAAAAATCGTAGGTTCCATCACCGCTTCTTTAACTGCTTTTTTTATTTTTTCTTTCTTCTCTTTGACAAACGGATCTTCTTCCACTTTTGGAGCGGGCAAAGAAAGAGTTTTTGGATAATAGGTAGAGGAAAAAGAAGCAGGAGACAAGATCACGACCGGTTTTTTCTTTGGAACTGTGAGTAGTTGAATTTGATGATTACAATAAGCATAACCTTTTTCTAGGGCTATTTGGAGAAGATTTTTGCCTTTTTGCAAATGAAGTCCGATTTGTATGAGGAAACGTTTGATGCCATCCGGAGAGAGTTTGATTTCGAAAAACAGATAAGAACTGACAAGGGTAATCAGAGAAAAAAGAAGAACAATTCCTACGTCACTGAACAGCTTTTGGAGGTTGAAATAGGGAATATCTTTATATAAATAGTAAAAAGGGACGCCTCCAAGATTATAACGCACTTGAAGATGGGGAAATGGAAACTCTCTTTGTACAGTTTCTGTGTACATTTTTTTTTGTATAAACTGTAGTAAAGAGGAATGGCTTTCTGCAAAAACATTTAATAAAATGCAAAGGGAAACAATGGCAGTAACAAAGCAGAAGATGTGTAAAAAAAAGGATTCTATTTCTTGAGAAAAAAGAAGTTTCCATCCTAACCATAAGAGAAAAAAGACTAAAAGATAACTTCCGAATCCTAAAAAATACTGTAGAAGCCAAGATAAAACATAGCCGACAAATCCGAGAAAATTTTGTGTGTAATCTCCTTGGACGAAACTAAATAGTGACAAAAGAAGAAGGAACCCTATGCCAAGCAACAGAAGCCCTTTGATCTCTTTTCCTCTTTGTTTTTTTGCCATATTTACCTAAGGTACATGTAAATAGATGTGAAAATACCCAGAAAGAGACAATACCAGGCAAAAGGGAGAAGCTTTCTTTTTTGGATAAACGAAAAGAGCCAACGAACAGAAAAAAGCCCGGTGATAAAAGAGGCAAAAAAGGCGACGACATAGTTTGGTGATAATAGAGAAATGGAAGGGGGGTTATGAAGGTATTCGATACCAATGCCTCCAAGTCCGGTAGGAATGGCTAAAATAAAAGAAAATCGTATAGCATCTTGCATAGACCAACCTCTTAGCAAAGCTCCGGAGACTGTCGATCCCATTCTAGAGATACCGGGAAACAGCGCAAAACTTTGCATACAACCTATCCATATCACATCTTGGAATTTCCGTTTAGAGGAAAATGGTGCGGGTTTAGGGTTGTAGTAGATAGCAAGAA
>JBAXUO010000082.1:0-7042 GCA_037129625.1 Chlamydiota bacterium | reverse complement strand
TGTTTTTGAAGATGGGGGAATACATCCCGGCAGATGGAGAAATTATAAAAGGGGAAGCGTCTATAGATGAATCTTCTGTTACCGGAGAATCTCAGCCGGTGATCAAAGGAGCGCAGGGAGATCATACTTCAGTTATTTCGGGGTCTTTGGTTGTTTCTGACGAGATCACTGTGAGAATCACAGCAGATATGGGAAAAGGCTTTTTAGATAAAATGATTACTCTTATCGAAGGAGCTCGAAGAAAAAAAACATCCAATGAACTGGCTTTATCCATTTTTCTATCGGGTATAGCGATAGTTTTTTTGATGGTGGTTTGTTCTTTAAAAATTTTTAGTTTGTATTTTCATATTCATATTCCTCTTGTGACCTTAGCGGCTCTTTTAGTTTGTTTAATCCCTACTACGATTGGAGGATTGCTAAGCGCCATTGGAATTGCCGGTATTAATCGGTTGATGCAAAAAAATGTTCTTGCCATGAGTGGTCAAGCGATTGAAGCGGCAGGGGATATCGATGTAATTCTTATTGATAAAACAGGAACGATTACGATTGGTAACAGGCAAGCTTTTGCTATGGTTCAAAATAAGTTCGTTCTTGAAATTGATTGTGCAAGGGTTTGTTATTTAGCTTCGCTAGAAGACAATACCCCAGAAGGAAAGAGCATCCGAGAGTATATGAAAAATCATTATCCGGATATTGAGCAAGAAGAGGCAGTTTGGGATGTAAGAAAAAAACCTATTATTATTCCTTTTAGCGCCAAAACTCGGATGAGTGGAGTGGATTTAGGTGGAATAGAATATCGTAAAGGGGCTCAGGATGCGATTGAACATTTTGTTGGAACTCCTGTTCCTCTGGACCTTTCTGCAGAAATTAAGAAAATTTCTCGAAAGGGTGGAACTCCGATACTGGTTGCGACGAAAGATAAAATTTATGGGGTCGTTTTTTTAAAGGATATTGTAAAACCCGGGCTAGTGGAAAAGTTTGCTAAGCTTCGTTCTATGGGTCAGAAAATAGTTATGATAACCGGGGATCATCGATTGACGGCGGCTGCAATCGCCAAAGAGGCTGGAGTTGATGATTTTCTAGCGGAAGCCACTCCGGAACATAAGTTAGAATATTTGAAGGAAATTCAATCTCATAACTATACAGTGGCTATGACAGGGGATGGGGTAAATGACGCCCCGGCGTTAGCACACGCCGATGTAGGGGTAGCGATGAGCAGTGGAACTCAAGCGGCAAAAGAAGCGGGAAACATGATTGATCTTGATTCTAATCCGACCAAATTGTTTGCCATTACACAAATTGGAAAGCAATTGCTAATGACAAGGGGATCTTTAACTACATTTAGTATCGCCAATGATTTGGCTAAATATTTTGCTATTTTACCCGCCATAATGATTCCCTATTTTCCTGAAATGGAAATATTCAATGTGATGAGATTGGCGACACCCCAAAGTTCAATTTTAAGTGCAGTTATTTTCAATGCTTTAGTTATTGTAGCTTTAATTCCTTTAGCATTCCAAGGTGTTACATTTGTTCCTCAAGAACCTGCAAAGTTATTAAGAAAAAACCTGTTAAATTATGGACTGGGTGGTGTTTTAGTTCCATTCTTAGGGATTAAATTCATTGATATTATTCTACACAGGATGGGGTGGTTTTGATGGCTAATATAATAAGCATGGTTAAATCGGCATTCATGTTACTTCTTTTTTTTACTTTGATTTTTGGCGGAGTCTATCCATTGATTGTGTATGGGATCGGTTCTTTATTTTTTCCGGATAAAAGCCGTGGAAGTTTAATCTATGATGAAGAAAAGCAAATGTATGTTGGATCGTCCTTGATGGGTCAAAATTTTACGGAAGACAAATATTTTCATCCAAGGCCGTCTTATGCAGGAGTCAAGGGATATGATGGAAAACTTTCCGGTGGCAGTAATTTAGGTCCGACTTCTCAGAAGTTGATAGTAGCTGTAAAAGAGAGGATAGAAGCCTATCGAAAAGTAAACAACCTCTCAAAAGAGGTGTATATTCCAGCCGATGCGGTTACAGCTTCTGGTAGTGGATTGGATCCTCATATCAGTTTGCGTAATGCTTTTCTACAAGTGGCAAGAATTGCGAAAGCTAGAGGGCTTTCTGAAGATAAGGTTTTTTCATTTGTATTGAGGCATACAGAAACTCCAAGCTACCAGGTGTTTGGAGAGTCTCGGGTGAATGTGGTTTTACTTAACTATGCTTTGGATAAATGGGGAACTCTTTTTGATAGTGAATCTCCAGAGTTGAAGTCTCCGAAGTGAATCTGACGATATTTTTCCATAAAAAAAGAAGAGACCGAAGCTTCGACTCTATGATAGAGCTTTTTCACACAATCAGGGACAAGTAAAGAGGGTTGGAATGTCCAGCCGTGGGTGTTGATAAAGCATCTAGATAAGACCCATCGAGAGCAACCATAGACAATACCAATGATTACTAAGATTAAGCTAACAGTGCCTCCACTGGCTACACAAAGAGCAGCAAAGCTAATAACGGATATAACTAAAGTTAAGAATCCTAAAAGATGGAATATCAAAACTTTTTTTGTCTGGATTTGAAGGTTATTGTATAAATCTTTAGCTTCGAGAATGGAGGCTTCTAGGCAAGTGGTTTTCTTAAGAGTTCTGCATAAAGAAATAATTTTTTCTCCTAATTCGTCTGCATGGAGCTTTCCGATTCTTTGAATTAAACTCGATTTTTTTCTATTAAGGCATTGCTGTATGAGCTTTTGTTCTTCCAAAGTGTTTTTGGCTATTTTCGAAATCTGTTCTTTTTCTATTTTGGAGACGGTAAAAAATTGGTTTTTATACTGGGTAAAAAATAAAAAGAGTAGATTTTTTTGAAAGTTTTGGAGCTCTTCAGACGTTAGAGATGGATTCATTTGCAACTCTTTTAAAGTTTTAGATAATAGAACCTGGAGAGGTTTTTTAAGGTTTCCAAAAGTGGTTTTTTCTTTTTGAAGACGTACAATGGATTTTTTTAATTGAGATAGAGTAGGTTCTTTTAGACAGGAGAATACTTGCGAGCTTTGTAAAAACCGGCAGTGGGGGATAAAAAGGACAAGTTCTGCAAGGAACTCCAGAGTACAGGTGCCGATTCCGAATCCGGCCGAAAGACCATGAAATACCGTTATAATGGCAGGGTTTAACGAGGATATAAAACCCGTAAAAGAGGTGAAGTTTGTAGATAAAATTTTACATACCCAATAAGTTATTTTAGTGGCTACGGAGCCTAACCGACAGGAGGCGGAGAGTTTAGAAATTTTCGTATCATTTTTATGAACAAGGGTATTTGTTGAGGTGTAAATAGTTTGAGGAATCGTCACCAAATTGGAAAACGCCGGGACGTCTGGATAATCAGGAAGCTTATAAGATGTAACAGGGTTTGTCATAATTAAATCCGCTTTTGCAATTATATTAAAAGCTTTTAACATTAAAATCAACTTTAATTAAATTATCAATTTAATTAAAAAATTAAATTTAGATAGTGAAAAATTCTGTAGTCTAAAAAATGGAAGATTTCTTATTATATGCAATATAAATAACCTTAAACTATATAGGAGTAAAAGAGTTGATTGCTGTAGATTTATTGACAGTGACTGTAGCTGCCTTTTTAGCTTTTCTTGTGGGTATAGTTTGGTTTTCCCCTTTTCTTTTTGGAAAAGCTATTCAACTTTCCGTTTCAAAGTGGAAGGGGAATCTTATTCTTTTTATCACTTTATGGGTATCTTCGTATTTTCTTGCGATTATGGAAAGCGCTCTTGGGGCTACTTCCTTTTGGGATGGTGTCTGTGCCGGAATCACTGTATGGCTTGGTTTTGTTTTAACTACCCACAGTTATTCTTTTTGGGGTAGAGAGAAAAAGGTCGGTCGTTTTTGGGTTGAGCAAGGATTTTTCTTTCTTGCCTATCTTCTTATTGGTGGCGTTCTCGCTGGTTAAGAACAAAATCCTTTGTAGAAAAAGATTCCTTTCTGTACTTTTTTAAAGGAAAGGGAGGATTTATGAAGTTTTTTATTTATTTTATTAGTTTATTTTTCTCTTTCGTTCTTTTTGCAGAATCAGTTCCGGAAGTAGCTAAAGTGCAAGTTACCTGGGAAGAGGTGACTCAGCTTTCGCAAGACTTACAAAAGCAAATTGTAGGTTCTTCTTTTGATCCTGACGTGGTTATTGGCATTAGTCGAGGGGGTCTTGTTCCGGCGCGACTTCTTTCAGATCTTTTGGATAAAAATGGATTATTTATTATTCGCGTAGCTTTTTATACAGCGATGGGAAAAACCCAAAAAGAGCCCAAGCTTTTACAGGGCATAGAAAAGGATATTGTTCAGGGGAAGAGCGTTTTACTTGTTGATGATGTGGCAGATTCAGGTAGAAGTCTTGCTTTTGCGATAACATATCTTCAGTCTTTTTCGCCTCGCGAGATAAAAGTAGCGACTCTTCACTATAAAAGACGCTCTTGTGTAACTCCTGATTTTTATGCAAAGCTGGAAGAGAGGTGGATCATATATCCTTGGGAGGCGGTAGAAAGTCGTTGAACTTGTTGGAATGAGCCGTAGACAAATATACGGCTTATTCTCTTAATTAGGACTGAAAAAAAGAAGTTGTGACCTGAGGGCTTCTGGAACAAAATATAAAGCCCTTTTATCTTGTTGAAAAGCAGCCATGCATAGTGTTTCTGTTTTTATAGCCTCAGGAACAAATTGCAAAGCTCGACCTTTTTGGTCAATAGCAGCCTGGCACATTTCTTCTGTTTTTAAAGGCTCAGGAACAAATTGCAAAGCCAGTCCATTTTGATGAACAGCAGCCATGCATATTACTTCCGTTAGTAGATTCTCAGGAACACAATGTAAAGCGCCTCCATCTTGTTGGACAGCGGCTAGACATATGATTTCCGTTTTTAGAGCCTTAGGAACAAATAGAAAAGAAGATCCATCTTGACGAACAGCAGCCAAGCATATTGCTTCTGTTTTTAGAGGCTCAGGAATATATTCCAAAGCCAGTCCATCTTGTTGAACAGCAGCCATGCATTTTGCTTCTGTTTTTAGAGCCTCAGGTACATATTGCAAAGCACTTTCAAAAACTAGATCAGCGTGAGAGTTTTGGACAGCAGCCATACATATTGCTTCTGTTTTTAGAGGCTCAGGGACATATTGTAAAGCATATCCCTTTTGTTGAACAGCATCTAGGCATCTTGCTTCCGTTCTTAGATTCTCAGGAAAATACGCCAAATTATATGCAGGTTGTTGAAAAGCAGCTATGCATATTGCTTCCGTTCTTAGAGTCTCAGGAACAATCATCAAAGCTTGTCCCGTTCGTTGTACAGCAGTCATACATATTGCTTCTGTTTTAAGAGGCTCAGGTACATGTCGCAAAGCCCATCCATCTTGTTGAACAGCAGCCATGCATATTGCTTCTGTTTTTAGAGACTCAGGAACAAATTGCAGAGCGCCTCCCTTTTGTTGAACAGCAGTCATGCATATTGCTTCTGTTTTTAGAGACTCAGGAAAAAATTCTAAAGCTTCTCCAGCTTGATGAACAGCAGCCATGCATATTGCTTCTGTTCTTAGAGGTTCAGGAACAAACATCAAAGCCCTTCCAGCTAGTCGGACGGCAGTTATGCATATTCTTTCCGTTCTTAGAGACACTGGGACGTATTGCAAAATCAGTAAATTCATTCCAGCTTGATGAATAGCAGCCAGGCATATGCTTTCTGTTTTTAAAGGCTCAGGAACATATTCCAAAGCCTTTCCAGCCTGTTGAACAGCAGCCAGGCATGTTGCTGACGTTCTTAAAGGCACCGGAACAAATTTCAACGCCCGTCCATTTTGTTGAACAGCCGCCAGGCAAATTGTAGATGATCTTAGAGGCTCGGGAACAGATTGCAGAGCCTGTCCATTTTGTTGAACAGCGGCAAGGCATATTGCAGATGTTCTTAGAAGTTCAGGGATAAATTGCAGAGCATTTCCGTCTTGTTGAATAACAGCCAAGTATCTTCTCGTTAGGACTTCAGGAACATATTCCAAAGCTCGTTCATCTTGTTGAATAGCCATCAGGCATATTCTTTCTGTTCTTAGATTTTCAGGAACATATCGCAAGGCCTGTCCACAGCGATGGACAGCTATCAGGCACATTTCTTCTGTTTTTAGAGTCTCAGGCACGTATCGCAAGGCCCATACATTTTGTTGAACAGCGGCAAGGCATATTGCTGCTGTTTTATGGGCTTCAGGAACATATTCCAAAGCCCATCCATATTGTTGAACAGCAGCCATGCATATTGGTGCTGTTCTTAGAGGTTCAGGAATAAATTGCAGATTCCGTCCAGCTTGATGAACAGCATCCAAGTATCTTCTCGTTAGGACCTCAGGAACGTGTATCAAAGTCCATCGATTTTGTTGAACAGCAGCTACACATATTACTTCCGTTAGTAGATTCTCAGGAACAAATTGTAAAGCGCCTCCATCTTGTTGGACAGCGGCTAGACATATGATTTCCGTTTTTAGAGCCTTAGGAACAAAATGCAAAGCCAGTCCATTTTCACGAACAGCAACCAAGCATATTGCTTCTGTTTTTAGAGACTCAGGAACAAAACGCAGAGCCCGCCCTTCTTGTTGGATAGCAACCAAACATAGAGCTTCTTTTTTTAAAGACTCAGGAACATATTCTAAAGTCCATCCATTTTGATGAACAGCCACCATGCATATGCTTTCTGTTTTTAAAGGCTCAGGAATATATTCCAAAGCCCATCCTTCTTGACGAACAGCAATCAGGCATATCGCTTCTGTTTTTAGAGCCTCAGGAACAAATTGCAAAGCTCGACCTTTTTGGTCAATAGCAGCCTGGCACATTTCTTCTGTTTTTAAAGGCTCAGGAACAAATTGCAAAGCCAGTCCATTTTGATGAACAGCAGCCATGCATATTACTTCCGTTAGTAGATTCTCAGGAACACAATGTAAAGCGCCTCCATCTTGTTGGACAGCGGCTAGACATATGATTTCCGTTTTTAGAGCCTTAGGAACAAA
>JBAXUO010000081.1:0-7151 GCA_037129625.1 Chlamydiota bacterium | reverse complement strand
GCATTCCTTGACCCCATAGATAAATCTAGGGGATTGCGTCATGTCCCCTGTTCAAAATGCCTAAAGCATATTTTTTCCTCAAAGTATAGACAGTCTAAAAAATTAATTCAAAAAATTTCTTGCTATTATAAAAAAAGGGAGGATTCATCCGCAAATCAAGATCTCGCGTTGCTCGTCTTTCGCTCTCAAGTTCGCTCAAGATTGCGATTTTCTCCTCTCATTCTTATAACGGCACTTTCTTAAGTTATTAATTACTAATGTGTTAATGCATTTTCTGTGCAAAAAAAACAGCTATCATCCTACGAATCCAACGATAAGCTATTTTTCGGAGCATACTCCGGAATTGTCGCGTAAATCCGGAATACACTCCGAAAGTGTAAAGAAAAAGCCTTGCGCTTCAAGTGAATCCGGAGTATACTCCGAATATAGCAGGCAAATAAGGAGTAAGGTATGTTCCCTCGATTACAACAATTTTCTCAAAAACATAGTTTTTTTCTCTTCGGCCCTCGAGGAACAGGAAAAAGCACCTTGCTTAAACAGCGATTTGACCCAAATCAAAGCCTCTGGCTAGATCTCTTAGATTCCCAAGTCGAAGATTCTCTAACCCGAAATCCCGAAAACCTCTACGCCATGGTCAAAGCACTCCCCAATGAGATCGGATATATTATTATTGATGAAATACAAAAAATCCCTAAATTACTCGATGAAGTTCATCGCTTGATAGAAGAAACCGATAAGTCTTTCATCTTAACAGGTTCAAGCGCACGAAAACTAAAAAGAGGAGGTGCCAATTTACTTGCTGGACGTGCTTTTGTCTACCATTTGCACCCCCTTTCCTGTTTTGAATTAAAAAGCCAATTTGATTTGGAAAAAGCCCTGCATTGGGGAACTCTACCCAAAATCTTCAATTTACCAGAGGAATCAGAAAAAGGAGAATTTTTACGTTCTTACGCAGATACTTACTTAAAAGAAGAGATATGGAATGAACAAGTTATCCGCAAATTGTCCCCTTTTCGCCGTTTTCTTGAAGTAGCTGCGCAATGTAATGGAAAAATAATCAACTTCACAAATATTGCAGCCGATGTGGGTGTAGATGACAAAACAATTAAGGAATACTTTTTTATTCTCGAAGACACTATGATCGGATTCTTTTTAGAACCTTTTCATAACTCCTTTAGAAAACGTTTAATAGGAAAACCCAAATTTTATTTTTTTGATCCCGGTGTGGTTCGAAGCCTTTCCAGAAGACTTTCTGTTCCTCTAATTCCAAAAACAGCTGCTTACGGAGAAGCTTTCGAACACTTCATCTTATTAGAAATAATGCGACTAGGGAGTTATTTCCAACCAGACTATCGATTTTCTTTTATCCGCACGAGTTCGGACGTCGAAATAGATCTAGTTGTTGAAAGACCGGGAAAACCTCTTCTATGCATAGAAATAAAAAGTTCAGATTCCATTACTGAGCGAGATATCGCTCCTTTCATTAAAATTACCAAGGATATTCCCCATTCGGAAGCTATCGTTCTAAGTCAAGACCGTTTCATGAAAAAATTTGATCATATTACTTGCTACCCTTGGAAGCTTGGAATTGAGGAATTTTACCCAGAAGTAAAGCGGTTGGATTCTTAATTTTTCATCGATTTATATAATCAAGATATTATTGATGATCTCTTGTGCATAAAATTATTTAGTTAAAATAAAAACCCCATCAAATCCTTTCTCAACAAAAAAATTAGATAGAATAAGAGAGCCAAGCACCATTTCAAAGACTAGAACCTCTCAATCTAACCTGCTGATTATAAATATGTAACAAGAGCACTCCTAGTAAAGAGCGCTCTATTAAAAAAAAGCAAGTCTTTAAAATTAACATCCGCCACTAAATCAAAAGAAATCAACTTTATCCAAATCTATTTTCATTTTTTTTTCAAAATGTAAAAAAACAAATTGGAAATAAACTGCATCTTTATTATTAGTACAAATACAGGGGGTCAGGAAATGTTCGCTCGTTTTTTTATTTTTTCGCTAATTTTAATTCCTCTTTTATTTTCATTAGAAAATGAATTCCCCTCCATCGACAACTCTCTTTATTACGAATCTTCCTGGGAAGATAACCCCTTTGCAACGAAGCTATCTTCTAAAAAAACATCTGACCCCATTGCCGTTCCTGTAAAAAAACCATACTTTGAAGAACTTGCCTACTATGAAAACTTCCAAAGCAATTCTCTAGAAGAGGGCCCCCAAACTCTTCTTGTGGAAAAACAAAGCTCTTCAACTACAAAAAACCTCTTTCCAACTATCCCTATCTACGGAAAATCACTCACCTTAGTTCCAAAGAAATTTCTTCTTTCCGAAGAAAGCCCTTTTTACTCTAACCCTTTTCAATCTATCGATAACTCCCCACATTTCGAAAATTCTTGGAACCAGAATTCTCGGAACCAAACCTCTTTAATTTTCTTTTTTAAAATAAAACCCTACTTTGAAGAACCTGCCTACTATGAAAACTTCCAAAGCAATTCTTTAGAAGAGGGCCCCCAAACTCTTCTTGTGGAAAAACAAAGTTCTTCCTCTACAAAAAACCCTTTCCCAACTATCCCTATCTACGGAAAATCACTCACCTTAGTTCCGGAGAAATACCTTCTTTCCGAAGAAAGCCCTTTTTACTCAAAACCTTTTCAATCTATCGATAACTCCATACATTTCGAAACTTGCTCGAAAGAATCTTCTTTTTCTCCCATATCCATCCCTTGTAAAGAAAAGCAATACTATGAAAAAACGGCCTACTTCGAAAACTTCAAAAGCAATTCTCTAGAAGAAGGACCCCAAACGCTTCCTTCGGAAAAACAAAGCTCTTCCTCTACAAAAAACCCTTTCCCAACTATCCCTATCTACGGAAAATCACTCAACATAGTTTTAGAAAAATTTCTTCTTTCAGAGGAAAGTCCTTTTTACTCTAAATCTTTTCAAACTACGGACAACTCCCCACATTTTGAAACTTCTTCTATTGAAAATTCTTTTACACCCATAACTGTCCCCCGTAGAGAAAAGCAATACTATGAAAAAACTGCCTACTTCGAAAACTTCAAAAACAATTCTTTAGAAGAAGGCCCCCAAGCTCTTCTTTCGGAAAAACAAAGCGCCTCCGCAACAAAAGACCATTTTCCAACAATCCCCATCTACGGAAAATCGCTCATTGTAGTTTTGGAAAAACACCTCTTTTCAGAAGAAGGACCTTTTTACACTCACTATTTCTTCACACCACAAAACCCAAACCACAACATCCCATCGCCTATTTTATGCTTCAAAGAAAAATGGTATCTCATTAAAAAACTTTGCTTCTCCTATCCGACTCCTCATAAAAAACAAATACCTCTTGAAGAACTAGAACAACTAAAAACTTCTCTCTATCTATCTGAAAGAGGATATGACGTCCCTGAAAAAGGAGAGAGAACTTCCATTTGTCCATGCTCTATAAATGAACCCACCTCATTTTCCCAAGCTGCCTTACAACAAATAGCCAGTACAGTGATCGAGCAATACAACAAAAAAGGCATTTATGGTGTAGACATATCTCTTAACGAATTAGAAGATAACACCCTGACTCTGCAGATACGTACGGCAAAAATCGGACAGTTGGAAACCAAGAAAAAATCGGGAAACAAAGAACCTATCTGCAACCATCGCAAAGACAGCTATTACAAAAAATATTCTCCGATCAAAGAAGGGGATTTATTTAACAAAGATGAATTAGATGATTACCTATTTTATTTAAATCGTTTTCCAAGCCGAAGAGTCGATGTCAATCTAAAACCGATGCTGGGAGATGAAGTCGGACTTGAATTTTTTATTGATGAAAAAAAACCATGGGTTTTTTGGACTAACGTAGCTAACTCGGGTGTAAAAGGAACCGAAAAATACGTTGAAAGCGCCGGATATAATCATAATCATATGATATGCCCGGACGATATTTTTCGATTATTTTATTCTACCGATGCTTTTAAGCATGTCCATAGTTTCTTTACAAATTATCAAGCCCCACTTTTTTTGCTTAAAAAAACAAGATGGGAAACAGCCTTTGGATATAACCGATTTATATCTACAGAACTCGGCACTCTCGTGAGACTGTATTCCGGTGAACAAATCCCGGTATCCGGAAAACTGATTTTCACCCTCTTTCAACATAAAAACTTCTTTGTAGACCTCATCCCTTCCTTAGAATACAGACACGTACGTGTCTACAATCCTTCCTTTGCAGCAACACACCTATATAATGATAACATTGGAGTCCAAAACTTCCTTTTTCCAAGCCTAGAGATTGCTTTACAAAAAAAGGAAAGAGAATATCAAATTCTTCTTTCCGTACAAGGTGAGGCAAGTCCTACTTGGGGATTTTCCAGAGAAAAAATTGATCTATTAGGAAGAGAAAATACCAGTCATCGTTGGTATACAGTCAAAGGGGATCTCTCCGTATCTTTTTATATAGACCCCCTTCTTGTTCATTCATCAGCCACAACCTCCCTTGTTAATGAAGTCTCCTATCGTTTACGTGGAGAATATGCATTCAAATATCGATTGATTCCTCAAGAAAGAATGGTCTTAGGAGGAATGAATACCGTACGAGGCTATCGAGAGTCGACATCCTTTGGAGATAATTATTACCTATCTTCTCTAGAGTATATGTGTCACTTACCCAGACTTCTAACGCCCGGAACGGCCATGAAAAAAGTCTTTGGAAGACCTTTCAAATTTGTTCCGGAATATAAAGGCGGACCGACAGATTGGGACTTAATTTTTAGAGCCTTTTTAGATGTAGGACGGGTCACAAATAACAAAAAAATGATCGGTGAGGTCAACTCTACGCTTACCGGAGCGGGGATAGGACTTGAACTTATCATTTTAGAAAATCTATTTATTCGTGGAGACTGGGGCTTTCGAATCAAGTCCGTTAAATCTCCCAATCTACGAGATTTCTACGGCAAGGGAAATAGTCGCGGATACCTTAGCTTAACTCTAGTTTTCTAAACCTAAATAATAACCCAAACCAAAGCACCCTTGAGTTAATTGGGTTAATTTATTTTTGGAATTGACCCAATTAACCCATTGGACAATCTTTCTTTTTCCTATCTCTTTATTCCTCGACCAGTTGAGACAATTTTATCCCTCCTATTTTTTAGAAAAGCGACCTTCTTTCGAAAAAAATTCTCAAATCCAGTATAGTCTAAAACGTAGGACCCAAAGGAAAGGAACATATATGAGCCAAAAGCTAAAAATCACCGGTGGTAAGCCCTTAAATGGACAAATCAAAGCAGCCGGTGCAAAAAATGCGATGACAAAACTTCTCGTCGCTTCATTACTATCGGATAAAAAATGTATATTTCATAACGTTCCAAATATTGGGGATGTAGAAATCACAGTCGATCTTTGTCGAGAAATCGGCTCAGAAATTATTTGGGATAAACAATCCAAAACACTTGAAATCACCACAAAAGAACTTCGCACCACTTATCTTCCTCAACGTTTTTCCGGATCCAATCGCATTCCCATACTCATGATCGGCGCTCTTTTAGGAAGAACGACAGAAGATATTATTGTTCCTACGGTTGGCGGAGATGCTCTGGGCGCCAGACCTGTTGATTTCCATGTTCATGCACTCCAACAATTGGGAGCCGTTATTGAATATAGACATATGAAAAAAGAGGGGGCTTACTTTGCACATGCCCATAGTGGACTTACGGGTTCGATTATTCAAATACCTTATCCTTCCGTTGGAGCAACAGAAAATGCCATTTTAGCAGGGGTCTCTGCAAAGGGAACCACAACGATCAAGAATGCAGCTACCGAACCGGAAATACTCGATTTAATTCTTTTTCTTCAAAAGATTGGGGTTTATATCACATTGGATGGAGATCGAACGATTCAGATTCAAAAAACCACCCAATTCTACGAAGCGGAGCATACGGTATTAGCCGATAGAAATGAGGTAGCCTCTTATGCAATGGCCGCCATTAGCACAAAAGGGAAAGTCTTTATCGAAGGAGCCCAACATATTCATATGATTACCTTCTTGAATAAGCTAAGAGAAATTGGAGGGGGCTTTCAAGTTATGAATAATGGAATTGAATTTTTCTATTCCGGAGAGCTTAAAGGTGGAATTCATATTGAGACGGAAGTGCATCCCGGATTTATGACCGACTGGCAACAACCTTTTGTTGTGCTGCTCACACAAAGTAAAGGGGTTTCGGTAATACATGAAACTGTATATGAAAATCGTTTTGGATACACCCAAACGCTAAAAGAAATGGGAGCTGACATAGAGCTCTTCACCCAATGCCTGGGTGGAAAGAAATGTCGATATGCTTTTTCGAATCACTTTCATAGTTTGATTGTAAAAGGGCCAACGCCTCTGAAAGGAAAAGAAATTTCTATACCCGACCTTAGAGCCGGATTTGCCTATGTTATGGCAGCTCTTTTAGCCGAAGATACAACCCTCATTTCCGGGGCTTACTTTTTAGATAGAGGATATGAAGATAATGTCCAAAAGCTCTCTTCTTTAGGAGCTCAAATAGAAAGCATCGAAGAGGAAAAGGGAAGCAAAAAGAAACCTTTAATAAACAAGCTCACTGAGCTATCCAAAGAAATGCAACCTGCGTAAAACATGGCATCTTGGAAAGAAATACAAAAAAAGAGCTTTTTCGATTGGAAAAAGCTCTTTTCTTTTCTCTCTCTTGATCCCAAATGGGAAAAAAGCATTGATATAGATCCTTCCTTTTCTCTGTATCTGCCTCTAAGGCTTGCAAAAAAAATCACTCCTTGTCATTTTCAAGATCCCATTCTTCGTCAATTTCTCCCCTTAATCGAGGAAAGAGAAAATAAAAAAGGATTTACTGCCGATCCTGTGCATGACTGTTCTTTTCTTAAAAACAATCTTCTTTCCAAGTATTCGGGGAGGGCTTTACTTTTATGCTCTTCTTCGTGTGCCATGCATTGTCGATTTTGTTTTCGAAAATTCCTACCTTATTCTTCTTCGAAAGATTTTTCCTTTGCCTTATCTCAAATAGAAAAAGATAAAACGATCCAAGAAGTAATCTTAAGTGGGGGCGATCCTCTTTCTTTGGATGACAAAACTTTTTTCTCTTTATTATCTTCTCTAGAAA